>NZ_JBAWHG010000048.1:0-121619 GCF_049593655.1 Chlorobium sp. | reverse complement strand
CATCAGGGACGGCCAGGTGTTCTATACAACCCTTTACCTTGCCGGCAGCATCGCCGGCGGATTTCTTGCGCTCTACACTGGAATGGCAACCGCTAAACTCTGGTCATGATGCAACTGCGCGCCGGCGAAAGGCTCCGCATCTATACGGGCGAACAGGCGAAGCTTGCCCATCGCCCCCTTTACGAGGCAATCGTGCATGAAGCCATGCAGCAGGGTATGGCGGGAGCTACGGTGTTCAAAGGCGTCCTTTCCTATGGCCATGACCAGAAGCTGCATACCGCCAAGCTCATTGAGTTCGGCGTAAACCTGCCCATGGTGGTCGAGCTTGTCGATACCCCGGAAAAGATCGAAAGCTTCGTGCCGGTTGTGGAATCGATGCTCAGTGAGTCAGGAGCGCAAGCGCTGGTGACGCGTGAGGAGACAGCTGTTGCCTTTATTCCGTGAGGATACCGCCGTAAGAGAGGGCAATAAAAAAGGGAAGCCGGTTAAGCCGCCCTTTTTTTGTGTCAGTTGCGCCTTGCCGTTTACTGGTGCGCGGCGACGAGGGCGTTGTAGTTCGCCTTGACGGTTTTTTCCAGATCTTCGTCCGAGTGTACGTAACTGGTGAACATGGCTTCGAACTGCGACGGGGCGAGGTAGATGCCCTGGTCGAGCATGGAGTGGAAGTACTTGCCGTATTTGGCGACATCGGCGGTGATGGCGCTCTTGTAGTCCACAACAGGCGTTTCGGTAAAGAAGAGGCAGGCCATGGAGCCTACGCGATTCTGCACGTAGTTCAGGCCGAGCTTCTGCATGTTCTCCCTGAAGCCGGCTTCGAGGAATGCCGCCTTCCGTTCGAGTTCCGGATAGGGATCCTCCTCCATGAGAATTTTCAGGGTTTCCAGACCTGCGGTCAGTGCGAGCGGGTTGCCCGAAAGAGTGCCGGCCTGATAGACTGAGCCAAGCGGAGCAACGTTTTCCATGATTTTGCGCTTGCCGCCGAATGCGCCGACAGGGAGGCCTCCGCCGATGATCTTGCCCATCGTGGTGAGGTCGGGGGTGACGCCGTAAAGCTGCTGCGCGCCGCCGAGAGCCACTCTGAATCCGCACATGACTTCGTCGAAAATCAGCACGATGCCTTCCTGATCGCACAGTTCGCGCAGGGCGACGAGGAACTCCTTTTTTGCCGGAATGACACCGGTGTTGCCGGCAACAGGCTCGATGATGATGGCGGCGATGTCGCCCTTGTTCTCGTTGACCAGCAGTTTGACCGATTCGATATCGTTATAGGTGGCGTTCAGGGTGTCCGCGGCAGTGCCTTTGGTGACGCCGGGGCTGTCCGGGGAGCCGAGGGTCAGTACGCCCGAGCCCGCCTTGATGAGGAAGCTGTCGCCGTGGCCGTGGTAGCAGCCTTCGAATTTGATGATTTTGTCACGGCCGGTGTAACCGCGGGCAAGCCGCACGGCCGACATGGTTGCCTCGGTGCCGCTGTTCACCATGCGCACCATTTCGATGGATGGTACGATTCTGGAGAGCAGCTCGGCAATTTCGATTTCCATTTCGATCGGCGTGCCGAAGCTGCTGCCGATGTTCCTCAGAGTGTACTCGATGGCTGCGGTTACGCGTGGCTGCATGCTTCCAAGAATGAACGGGCCCCATGACCCGACATAATCCAGGTAGGTGTTGCCGTCAACATCGGTCATGTAGGCGCCTTCACCCTTGGCCATGTAGATCGGGGTTCCGCCAACGGATTTGAACGCACGGACCGGGGAGTTGACGCCGCCGGGAATGAACTTCTTTGCAAGCTCAAAGAGCTCTGCAGATTTGGTTAGCTGAGGCATGTCGAGCAGTTCGGTTTTGAAATTAGATTAGACAAGGTAATGAGAAACGGGATTATACCGCTATCGGAACCTGTGTAGATTTACTTGAGGCGCCGTCCAGGAAAAATATCCCCCAAGATATAAATCATCCCGCAGATATAAAAACCCGTGGAGCCCAAAGGGGTTATTTCGAGAGCATTTGTGCGACAACGGCAAGGTTTCTCTTTCGCGGCGCATGTTCAAGATGGAGGGAGCAGTACTCCTCGATCAGGCTGCCGAGCATCGCCGTTTCGGCTTCGCCGGCTCTCAAGGCATCGAGGTCCGAAAGTCGGGCTGTGCCAATGTCGCAGAGCAGGCGGTATGCTTCGGGGGAGATCGTGCGCTGTACGGCACTGCGGCGCAGGGCTGCGTCGGGCAGGGCAATGCCGCCGGGATTCATCACGAAGAGCAGTTCGCAAAGTCTCATGGACTCCACGGCAGGAGCTACCTCCTGGCCACTGAACACACAACGCAAAAGGGAGGGCTCGAATCCCAGTATGGAAACCTGGTGAAGCAGGAACCAGACAACCAGAAGATCGAACCGGTTTACAGCTCGGTAAAGCGCTTCGAGCGTTCCCTCCAGAAGTTCGAAAAGAGGCAGGTTTTTCTCCTCGCCGTCAACCGCGTTGCTTACCAGATCCACAATGCGGTACATGGCCGCGAACCTTTCCATGTCAGGCTCGGAGGTGAGCGGGCTGTGCACCAGACTTCCTTCGCTTACCAGTTGTATCTCGCGGCTCGGTTTTCTGTAGAGCACGATATCGAGCACGCTGCCGGGGCTGAATTTCCCCGACAGGCGGCTTTTCGGGTTGCGCGCCCCCTTGAGAATTACCGTAATCTTGCCGAACTCCCTGGTGAAGAGCGTACATATCTTCGACTGGTCGCGGTACTTGATCTCTCTGAGTACCACGGCGCGGGTTTTGACGATCACGGCGGGAACTTTTTTATTTTTGGAAATATAGTTATATACGAAAGCTTTCGCTCTCCGGAGCGGAAATTCCCATTACAGGCATGCGATGCAGCAGCTGTGTACGGAACGCACAACGTCCGTTCATGGTTAAACTGTAGAAAACGATAACGTATAACGTGCAAGCGAAATCTCTGCAAATTGCCGCGGGCGTTTTGAGTCCGGCGGAGGGTTTGGAGAGGTTCCGGTAAATCAAGGAGGAATGAAATAATGCCAACATATCAGTACCGTTGTTCAAGCTGCGGAAACGAACTCGAAGTATTCCAGAAGATGACCGACGACGCGCTCACAAAATGCCCCAAATGCGAGAAAGAGGCTCTGGAACGGGTGATCAGCGCATCGGGAGGTTTTGTGCTCAAGGGCTCCGGTTTTTACGGCACCGACTACTGCGGGAGCAAGGGTGCTCCCCCAACCCCGTCAGCGCCTTCCGGCGGCTGTTCCTCCGGTACCTGTCCTTTCGCCAAATAAGCGCTGCTTGGTAAAGGTCTGATTATTATTCGAAGCCTTCCCGCAGAACGGGGAGGCTTTTTTGTTTGGTCCGGTTAAAACGGTTTTTCCCGTTCTCTCCAGACGAACTTTCTCAGATTGATTTTACTGTTTCCCCGGTAGGAGTCGGGGTACTGCTTTCCTTCGACATTTTCGGTCACCTTCACCCGGTCGAGTTTTCCGTCGATGAAAAACATCCGGATCACCTTTCCGCTTGAATAGTTGATGCCCGAGGGCTCGTTCTTTTCGTTGTAGAGGTGGAAAAGGCTTTCGGCCTGACCGGTAACGGTCACGCCGGAGATTTTTGCGTTGTCGTTCATGGTGATCACCATTTTCGCGCCGCTCATCTGGTTGTAGAGCACGGGGTTTGTCGAAAGCGTATCCCTTGCCGCCAGCAGTGCATTCCGGTGCGCCTGGACCTCATCGATTGTCTGCTTTTTTTTCGCTCCGCCGCTCTCTTTCACATGCACCATAATGATGTCGCCGCTGAGCTGCTCGTTTTTTCCCCAGGCGATGGCATCATCGTAGAGCCAGAGCCGGTTGTTCTTTTTTTCGATCACGGCTTTGCTTGCTTTGGCCATCAGGCTGCCGTCGAGCATTCTTCCCCGGACGTTGCCCGTCAGTTCAGCTTGCTCCGTGTCGGGGTAGTAGACACCGTTTTCGGCATAAACCTCGACCTCGTTGTCTGTTATGACGATGTTGCCCGAGAGCGTGATCTTCTTTTCCGCTTCATAGTCGGTGGCGCGGTCGCAGGTCAGTGTTACGGTGCCGTGCTGAAAACGCACATTCCCGATCACCGAACGGAAGGGCTGCGGCGTGCCGCCGGTGGCGGTTTCGCCACCTTCGATGGTATCGGCGTTCAGGAGAATAATTTTCTTTTGTTCCGCCTGCAGTGTATTATGAACCGGGACCGGGACGGATGCCGCCATAAAAAGCAGCAGAAAAGCGGTGAGCAGCGGTAGTGAAGAAACTTTTCTCATTGAATCATTTGTTTTTCCTGGAGCCTGTACCGCAATCGAAAACAGCAGTCCGGCAATGCAAGCAGGTGTCTTGAAACTCTGAAATCTGTACGGGTGTTTGCGAACAGATCTTTATCCTAATGTAACAAAGCTTTGTTTTTACTGTGAAAAAATTACTATTGGCCGCCGGCGGCAAGCCCGGAGCGCTTTTACTTGCCCCCCTATATAATGCGCTGAAAAAAAACGGAACCTTCAGACCTCTTGCTGTTTTTGCCTCCTCGAAAACCGAGGAGCCTCTCAGCCGGGAGCTTTCGACCTGTTTTGGCATCGGCGATGCGTGTGGCACGGTTACCCTTGGCGACGAATCTCCGGTTCAGCAGCTTGCCTCGGTTATAACCGGCATGGAAAGCGTTATCGCCCGGGAGCAGCCGGTGCTCGTGATGGTGTGCGGAAGCGACAATGCCGCTCTCGGGGCCGCACTCGCCGCAACGAAGTCAGGTATACCGGTTGCCGTTGCCGATGCGGGACTCCGTTCTCACGACCGTTCCGATGCCGACGAAATCAACCGTATTCTTATCGATTCCATAGCCGATCTGCACTTCATAAGCGAGCACAGCGGCGAGTACAACCTGATCAACGAAGGTGTTGCCGATGAAAAGGTCTTTTTTTCCGGTAACCTTTCCATCGACACGCTTGTCGCCCTGATGGAGCAGGCCGAACGGGCAAACCTTGCCGCGGAACTGGGTCTCCAGCCGAAAAAGTATGCGCTCGTGCTCCTCAACCCTGCCGGAACCATTGCCGCCCGGGAGCCTCTTGAAATGATCCTCAGGCTGCTGAAGAAAATGTCGGGACTGACCACCGTTCTTGTGCCTCTGGCCGCCGGGCTTGAGGAACTCATGAAACAGCACAAGCTGGACAAGGCGTTCAGCAGGGTGGAGGGGCTCGTGATGATTGCGCATCCCGGCCATGCCGGTCTGCTGGCGCTTTTGAGGGACTCGGTACTGCTCATCACCGATTCCGAAGAGCTGCAGGCGGAATCGACAGTCATGAACGTGCCCTGTCTCACCATGATGGACAACACCGCGCGTCCCGCCACCATCGAAATCGGCACCAATGTGCTTGTCGGGATAGACGAGGAGGATATCATGAGCCGTATTGAGGATATCCTGCATGCAGGAGAGCACGCAGACAGTTCCCGGCGCAACAAGATTCCGGAAAAATGGGACGGCGCGGCCGCCACTCGTATCGTCGAGGTGCTCGGCCGGGTTCTTTAGGGGCAGGATAAAGGATTGCTGACTGCCTGATGTGTTTTTGACCTTGATGTTATCGTGCAATAACTTGTATGTCCATTCGACCGCAGACAATCGCCGAGCGCCGATTTGCGGAAGTTCGTGACGCGTTGCGCGGGCTTGGTGCCCGTGATGTGTTCGACTACATTTACCGCAACAATCTATGGGCAAGCGATGAGTCCTTTTCAGGGGTAGGCTCCCAGCTCGATGCTACGTCGGAGCTTCGCAGGAAGCTGCCCTCGCTGCTTCGGGAACTCGATATTGCAACGCTGCTCGATATCCCGTGCGGCGACTTTTTCTGGCTCAGCAGTATCGGGTACCCCTTCAAACACTATATCGGCGGCGACATCGTGCCTGCCGTGATCGAACGTAACCGCAGCCTGTTCCGTGAGTCTTTCCCGCATGCGGAATTCCGCGTGCTCGATCTCACCCGAGACCCTCTTCCCGCCGGTGACGCGCTGCTCTGCCGAGACTGTCTGGTACATCTGCCCTATACTGACATTATGGACGTGTTCCGCAATGTCGCACGAAGTCCTGTCCGGTATGTCGTGATGACGACTTTCACCGGGAGCTGGAGGATCAATGCCGATATCGAGATCGGTAACTGGAGGCCCCTGAATTTCCAGCAACCTCCTTTTTCCCTTCCCGAACCGGATCATCTGCTGCTTGAAGGGTGCAGCGAGGAAGGCGGAGCCTATGCCGACAAGGCTCTTGGCGTGTGGCCGATCGAGTGTTTCAGATAGTGCGTGGCCGTGGGGCTATTCCTCATCTAGCCTCAGCGAGTTTTCCCGGCAAACTCCTCCAGCGCAGCGCCGACCTGATCCACCTGTGTTGCAAGGTCTCCGGTCATGCCGGAACGGCAGCTTCGTTCCACGCTTTCCGCCGCCTGCCGCAGGCGTTCGATCCCCAGCATGGCCGAACTGCCTTTGAGCTTGTGGGCCTGCTGGCGCAGGCTCTCGAGATCGTTATCGGCAAGAGCCTTGCTCATGCGTGCGGGGGTATCGGCGAATTCCTGGAGAAACATTTTTATGAGATTCTCCGTCTCTTCCGGCGTAAATTCATAGAAGGTGGAAATTGCCGCCGAAGGGGTATGCGTTTCTTTTGTGGTTTCAGGTGGTGCTGCAGACCTGGACGCAAGGAGCTTGCCGATCGAGGCGAGCAGCAGATTCGGGTTGTCTGTCTTGAGGCGAAATGCATCCATTCCCGCCGCTCTTGCGGCAGCTTCCTCTTCCGCCGCACCGCTGAGGCCGACGACAGGCAATCTGGCCAGGTACGGATCGGTACTTGCCCGGATTCTTTTTGTCAGTTCGAGGCCGTCCATGCCCGGCATCCGGATGTCGGTTATCAGCAGATCGATCTGTCGTTTCTGCAGGATAGTCCAGCTCTCCTCTCCATTTCCAGACACCGTTACCAGCAGCCCCGCATCCGTCAGGCTCAGTGCAAGCAGGTTCCGGTTCAGGGCGGAATCGTCGACAAGCAGCACTCTTTTTCCGTCGAGTTTACCGCTCAGGGGCTTTCCGGATGGAACGGCATACAGTGTCGCCCGCAGTGCGTTGATCAATTCGGCCTGGCTGCACGGCTTGGATATCAGCGCCTGCATTCCTGCTTTTTCGGTCTTGGCCTGGGCGATATAGGCAGGTTCGGCGCTGTGCGCGATCACCGGAGTTGCGCAAGCTGCGACGCCCGCTTCTCCGCGTCGCATTCTTTCGACCGCTTCGTAGCCGTTCATCAGGGGCATGTTCAGGTCCATGATGATGAGATCATAACGGTTTCCGGCAGCAAGGGCCAGCGCCTCCCTGCCATTTGCGGCTTCGTGGATGTCGACATGCAGCGGGAGCAGATACTTTCTGACCGTCATGCGATAGATGGCTTCGTCGTCGACAAGCAAAAGCCTTTTTCCCTGAAAATCGGGCAATGCATCGGCGATCGTGCGGGCATTGTACTCATCCAGCGTGCCACTCTCCACAGACGGGAAAAGCAGGGTGAACTCCGTGTATTTCCCGTGTACGGAATCGCAGCGGATGTTTCCGCCGAAAGCCTTCATTACCCGCTTGCAGTATGCCAGACCGAGCCCGGTGCCGTTGCTTTTTCCTTTGGTGTGAAAACTTTCGAAGATGTGCGGAAGATCATCTTTTGAAATTCCCGGTCCGGTATCGCGAAAAAAGAGATAGTTGAACTGCGCCTCCTTTTTCAGACGAACCGTGATTTCGCTCTCGGGATGGCTTTTGAGATAGAAGAGCGCATTCTTCAGCAGGTTGAAAAGGACAAAAACAAAAAGCGTTTCATTGATACGGAAGATAAAGGTTTCGCCGGTATCCAGATGAACGCGTTTCCGTTCATGTTCCGATTCATAGCCATACTCGTCGAGCGCCTTGCGGATGACCCTTTCTGCGGAAAGATAGGCGAAACTCTCCGGATCGACAGGTTTTTCGCGGATTTCACCGAGAACCATGTCGACCACCTGGATCCCGCGTTTTACGGCCATCTGGCCGTGCGCCACCTTGTCGTAGAGCGTGTCGAGCTCCTCCTTTTTCAGCTGCTCGGCGCGCTGTTCCTGGTGAAAGATCGGTAGCTGGTTCTGGATGCTGTTCAGACAGTGGCGGATTTGACCGAGAGGGTTGCGCATCTCATGCGCGATGCTGCCTGCCAGAGATTGCAGAACACGGTTTCTCTCCTGGGCCATTTCCCCCTGTTTTATGGTGAAGCCCGACAACAACCCAAGCAGAATAGCCATGGGCAGGGGAAGCAGGTATTCAATGATTTCAGTGGTTATTGCCAGGTGGGTTCCGGTGGAGAGAAAAAAACCGGCATAGGCGATTGCAATACCGCTTGCAAGCAGAAACGTCAGAAGAAAATAGTTCGGGATAAAGATGATAAAAACCAGCAGCATCATGGTTTCGCATATCAGCCACATGCCCGAAAAGTTGTTCATCAGCGTCAAATAGGTAAAGACTACCGGCAGCGTGAGGGTCAGCCACAGATACCAGTAGAGGTTCACCCAGGGCTTCAGGCGGACGGGGTAGCGCTTGGCGAAAAACAGAGGAATAAAGGCGATCGCGGAGGAGAACCGCAAGGCGGGAGATTCAAAAGGTTGCGGCAGGATTGCCGTCCATATCAGATAGTAAAGAGGGTGAGCCCAGAAGCCGACATATCGGGACATCTCGATGGTGAACTCGTTGCGGTCGTAATCCTTGCGCAGAAAATCCACTCCTTTTTTCAGGAGAGACGATGTCGGGGTATGTCGGGAGGTCATGAGTGTTATTTTCCCTTCAGAATACAGAAGCGGTAATGGTCGTAAATATCCTCCTGAATATCCAGTACGGCTCCGGAATCGATATTCTGCTCCAGGGCGAGGTGGTATTTTTCTGCAAGCGCTCCGATATCGTTGTACCCATTGACGAACGGTTCTCCCATTTTGCGCATGTTTCTCATAAAGTCTTCAGCAGCTTTCACGCCCGTGCCGTCCTCGACAAGATCCTCCGAAACATAGTCGAACCAGAAACAGGAATCCTGTGTCATCATCCTTGTGATTGAGGTGAGGATGAAATCGATCTCCTCAGGCCGGAAATACATCGACCCGCCCTCCCAGATGAAAAACGTCGGCAGTTCATGATCGAAATCCTCCGTTTGCCGCAGCGCATCGTCTATCGGCCGGAGCGTAAGGTCGATGTCGATGTTGCGTATGGTGTTTTTTTTGCTGTAATCGAAAATCCTTTTTCTTTCGTTCAGCATGATCGGCAGGTCGAGTTCGTAAATGGTCGCGTTCTCGACATTCAGTCGCCAGAACCTGCTGTCGTAGCCGGCACCGATATTGACGACATTGCATGCCGGTTTCTCCTGTGCAAATTGTATGATGGCAGCATCGAGATGGAGCGTTCTGGCGGTCACCATGTTTTGCAGATACGGAGTGTCCATGCTGAATCGCCTTGCAAGGGTAATGCCCTGTTTGCCGGCAAGCATGAAGGCGTACGGGTCGTCAAAGCGCCGTTCCTCGACGGGTTTTTCCTGTTCCATGGCACGCAGCCCGACAATGAGCTTCGCTGTTGTTTTCGTTTTGTGTTCGTAGAGTACATTGATTTTTTCCACATCGAAGGCGTTTCTTTTCATGCCGTTGATGTCCTGTGCCCAGTAGGTGAAATCAGCCTGGGCAACGAGCTTCTCCCCGTTGTACATCATTATCGGAACGGTGGTTATGACTCTTTTGCTCTCCGCATATCTTTTTGCCAGCATTTCCCACTTGCTCTTGTCTATCGATGCTTTGCAGGTAAGATTGTGGCAGCTGGGTGCAAACCACTGAATGGCTGCTTTTGCTCCCCACATATAGGCGGCGTTGTCATCGGTAGACGGGACAAAACCGATAATCGGGATCATATGGAACAGTGACGCCAGGGCGATGCCTCCGGTGTAATCGGCGGCAAGCAGCATCAGGGCTGCCTGATGGGTGATATACTGATTGGAAGAGTTGGGGTTGAGCGGGAGCACTGTTTCCGTATAGCCACGTTCAACGGCCGTGATTTTCCAGTCGATAAAGTCGAGTACGGGAACGGATTCATGAAAGGAATCCGTAAGAGCTGCAAGATTGAAGCGCTCTTTGCGATCCTGTTCCCATGCATCGATCGAATGCAGAAGGAACGAGGTATTAAAGTAAAGACTCATGGTTTATCGGTACTTATTTGAATCGGGGTGCGTTGAAATGGCCTGACATTTTGTACCCATACTTCGGTCAGGCGGGAATCTTCGCCGTCCCTGCAAGGCCGGGGATTCCATTCTGATGCTGAGGTATTCGGGGACAGTGAAAAATCATGGGTCGATGTAACCCCTGCACTTCTCAGCTGTTTTTGATACTCAAGCCGAAAAAAACAGAAACAGCGGGAGAGGGTTACGACGACGGTTGTCAACTAATAAAAGGTAACGATCTTTTTTGAAAAGAATGGTGAGTATCCTGTTAAAAAAAGGTCATTTGAGAGGGCTTTAAAATACGGCGTCATGTGAAGGTGCGGGGAATAGACAGATCGGTGCCGGTTGTGGATGCTGCTGCAATGAACGGTTTTTTTGAATGTTTTACGCTGCAGCTGAAATGCCTGGAACCAGGTAAAGGCATTTCAGGTTGGAAAAACGGAAGGGAAGGAGATTGCCCATGGAGTCCCTTCATTCCGGATTGCGGACATAAATCTTTTCATCATGAACCCTATACTGCGAAGCGCGAGCGCCCTGATGCTCGTAACTGCCACGGGGGCTTTTTTCGGCAGCGCAATGGCTGCCGATACGCCTTCGGCCGCCCGCGGCAAAAAACTCTTCAACGACCCCGCTTTGGGCGGTTCGACCAATTCAATGAGCTGTAACGGCTGTCACCCTTCGGGAAAGGGTCTTGAGTATGCATGGAAGAATCCGAAGCTCGCCGAAACCATCAACATTTGCATTACAGGGCAGTTGAAGGGAAAGGCTTTGCCTCTGGATTCGATGGAGATGCGGTCGCTCGTTCTCTATGTCAGGTCGCTGAAGTCGCCTGTTTCCGGTTACTGACATTGGCCTGAGCACCCGTAAAGCGGCGCTGTTTCCCGTTCATTTCCTGTCCGGTATTTCGCTCAGTCTCCGAAGACGAGAACATCGGGTATCTCATACCGCTCGTCGTCCCCAAGGCTGATGGTGTTGAGATCGCCCTTTTTCGTGTAGGTTACCGGATCGGGCGCATCGGAGGCTGCAGGTATGCCCTTCACGAAAAGGATCTTCCGTTTCATGCCGCCCGCGAAACGGGTCTCTACGGTGGCGGTTCCGTCGGTTCCCCTGCGGATGACGAAAGCCTCGCAGGAAACAGCCTTAGGGTCGAAGGGATGGCGTGCGACGATTGTGGCCGAGGCGTGGAACGGTGTGCCGGAAATGAGCGCATCCTCCTTTGCGGAAAGGGCCGCAAGGGGTTTGCCTGTCACCCCGATTTTCAGCGTAAAGCTGCCCGATTCGTTGCGTCGCGCCGCTGCGCGCATCAGATAGACGCGGACGGTGTAGCTGCCGTCGTCGGGAAGCATGCCCCTGAAGCTGTTTCCGGAAGTACTTCCGACGAACATCGACTGCTCGCTCTCCGGCGGGTTGACGTTGAAGCAGTTCTGCGGATTGGTTGTCGTTATGGTTACGGCAAGCGTCTGGCCTGCTTTCGCCTCCAGCCGGTAATCGATGTACTGATAGCCCTTCAGTTTTCCCCTGATGATCGTCGATGCGGCGTTTCCGGCAAACCGTACCTGTTCGGTGCGTTTGTCCTGCGATGCCGCACCGGCTCCTGGCGTCGGCAGGATGCTGATGCATGCCAGTGCCGTTATGGCAACAATTGTTTTCATGTCGAATCACTCACGTTTGTTTGTTGTGACAGCCTTCGGACGGAAATGCGCTGCAGCCGTGGCCTATGCCCGATGATAAGATGCACCGCCCCAGCGGGCGGGTTTCTCAGCGGTATTCGGCAATCATTTTTTCGAAAGCCTCCTCCCGGAACTCCTGAGACCGGAGAGGGGTGTTGCCGATGCCGAGCAGGTCTTCATATACCGGACGTCCTTCCTCGCGGAAAATGACGCCGAGAGGCAGTTTTTCGGTTTCGACGGCTTTCGCGAAGGCCTGCATGCGGTCGGCAGGGTCGTAATCTCCCGGAAGGTAGTAGGTGTTTTCCCGGAACCACTGGTAGGTGTTGAGCCTGTTGAACACCACGCAGGGCTGGAACACATCCACCACGGCAAATCCCCTGAAGGATATTGCCTGCTTGATGATCTCTTTGGTCTCCTCTTCATCCCCGGCACTTGCTCTGGCGACGAACGGCGCGTTCAGCGCCAGCGAGACCGCCAGAGGATTGAAGGGTTCGAGCATGACGCCGTCTATCTGCACGGGTGTTTTCATGCCCGGCAGGGAGGTGGGTGATGCCTGCCCCTTGGTGAGTCCGTAAATCATGTTGTCGTGCACGATCAGTGTCATGTCGCAGTTACGGCGTATGGCGTGCAGAAAGTGGTTGCCCCCCTCTCCGTACATGCACCCGTCTCCGGATTCGGCGATGACCGTCAGATTCCGGTTCGAAAGCCTTATGCCGAGAGCCGCAGGAAGTGAGCGGCCGTGCAGGCCGTTGAACATGTTCGTATTGAGGTACTGCGGTGTTTTGGCTCCCTGTCCGATGCCCGATACGACGACCAGATTGCGGCGGTCGATGCCCAGCTCGATGAGCGCACCCTTGAGTGCATCGAGCAGTTTGTAGTTGCCGCATCCAGGGCACCAGCCCATCTCTTTATTGGGCATGTCGAACGGGTTCGGCTTCGCTGGCGACGGGGTTTTCATCTCAAATCTCCCTGAGTGCTTCGACGACCTCTTCAACCGAAAACGGTTCGCCGGTCCATTTAAGAATTCTGTGTGCCGTGCTTACGGCGAGCTCCCGATGCAGAAGATCGGCGAACTGTCCTGATGCGTTGTTTTCGAGCACGGTGACGATTTTGCCTTTCAGAAGGGCAGCGACAGAGGGATTGATGGGATAGAGCTGGGAAAAGTGCAGCCCGGCCAGATCGGCGCGCTGCAGCGTGTCGAGCGATTCCTCCAGCACGCCCCGGTTCGATCCCCAGGCTACAACGATGTTCGGCGCATCCGCCGATCCTCCGACCAGTTCCGGCATCAGGGATTCCTCCGCGAGGGTGTTTATGCGCCGGAGCCTTTTTTCAACCATGCGGCGGCGGGTTTCGAAGTTTTCGGTGAGATGTCCCGTTTCGTCGTGTTCATGGGAATCGCACTTTACGATTCCCTTTCCGTAGCCGGGCACGCCTCTCGGAGAAAGTCCGTCAGGGGTAAAGCGGTAACGCATGTACTCTTCGTCCGTTTCGACGATATGGCGTTCGATGGGTTCTTTTCTGACGGCGGATTCCGGCACCGTGCCTGCCGAGTCGAGGAAAAACTGGTCGGTAAGCACGAATACCGTCAACTGGTAGCGATCGGCGAGCTGAAAGGCTCGCTGGGTCAGCAGTATCGCTTCGGCAAAGGTGCCTGGCGCCAGGATCACCCTGGGGAATTCGCCGTGTCCGGCATGGAGCACCAGGCTGAGATCGCCCTGCTCCGTGCGGGTGGGCATGCCGGTTGCCGGACCCGGTCGCTGACCGAGGTGCACCACAAGCGGCACCTCGGTCATGCCGGCAAGACTTATTCCTTCCTCCATGAGCGCAAATCCACCCCCGGAGGTGGTCACGATCGCCCGCGCTCCGGCGTATGAGGCTCCAAGTGCCGTGTTGATGGCGGCTATTTCGTCCTCGGCCTGATCCACTACAATGCTGAACTCGTGGGATCTCTGGGCCAGAAAGGTCAGCACTCCGGTGCCGGGAGACATGGGGTAGGAGGAGATGAAGGTGCATCCGGCGGCAACGGCGCCGATTCCCACGGCGGCGGTGCCGTCGAGAAGCAACTCCTTTGGCCGGTTTTTTTCCGGTTCAACGGCGATTTCGACCTCGATCTCTTCGCGCAAAGCGGTCTCACGTCCGAAAGCGTATCCGAGCCGGGCGGCTTCGATATTGTCGGCAACGACCGATTCACCCTTGTCGGCAAAAATTTCGCGAAGATAGTTATCGAGCCCGCCCTGAGGGATACCCAGAAGACCGAGTGCCACGGCGACGGCCGCGGTACTGGAATAGATCGGGTTACCGGCCTGTCTGGCAAACGCGGTGATTGGCGTGTCCACCAGGTGACCCGGATCGGCGCTCTCTACCTGGTTTTTATCGGCAAACACCATGGTCGTCGGTGCGATCCGTGTTTTCAGGTGTTCGATCGCATCGGCGTTGAGTGCAAAAAGAAAATCGATCCGGTTAACATAGGCATGCCTTTTCTTGCCGGTGATGCGCACCTGGGTCGAGTTGCTGCCTCCCCTGACGCGGGACATGAATTCAGTGCAGGCAAACACATGGCAACGGCTCCGCTTGAGCACATTCACCAGAGTCAATGCTATGGTCTGGATCCCCTGACCGGCACCGCCTCCGAAAACAATCGAAATATCGCTTGAGTAGTGCCGCATGCTTCTGATCGTTCGATTGCACCCCCCGGCATATCCGGGGGGCAATTGAAAAAAGAACAGAAATCCAGTCCGATCCGTTCATTTTTTCGCGACCCGGCAATCGACCCTCCGGTTCTTCTGCCGTCCCTCCTCGGTTGCGTTGTCCGCAACAGGGTGCTGGTCCCCGTAGCCCTCGGCGGCCAGTCTGGCCTTGTCGATGCCGAGTTTCACGATCTCTGCCATGACGGCTTCCGCCCGCTCCTGTGACAACTTCAGGTTGGCCTGCGGGTTACCCGCATTGTCCGTATAGCCGCCGAATTTCAGCGTGACCGCAGGGAATGCCTTGAGGATTTCGTTGATGTTGTTGATCTGTTCCTGCGATTCCGGCTTCAGCGTCGCCTTGCCGGTATCGAACACAAGGCGGTCGAACGAGAACCAGGTCTCCTTGTCTGCCGGTTTTGTCGCATCCTCGATGAAGGCGATCAGCTTCCGTTCTATCCCGAACTCCGGAATGTTGAGCTTTACTCCGTTCGGCAATTCGTATTCGGCGAAGGCGCCGAGCGCATTTGCAGAGTCAGGTGCTGCGACTGCAGCGGTATCCGGAGCTGCCGCCGTGGTATCGGGGACAGCAATGGCTGCAGGAGGAGGCGTTTCCTTCACAGGCGTTTGATTACAGGTTTTCAGGAGCAGCAGGATTGCCGCTATCCCGAGCAGGAACGGCCAGAGTCCTTTGAGGAACGCAGGGATGTTCCCGGGAATGCCGATCGGCGCCGATGGCGGCAAACCGCCAAGCTGTGAGAGGCTTGCCAGTCCGAGAACGTTTGACAGAGCTGCAGGTGCGGCGCTCTGAACAAAATCTTTCTGGGAATCCAGCAGTTTCACCACGCCTGCGGAATCGAGATTTTCGTCTGCAGTCTGCTTGCCGAGTATTCCCATGATGAGCGGCGCAAGCATGGCGAGCATGGACGACGAAGATCCTTTCGCCAGGCCGGTCGCCGATGAAACAACCGTTTCCAGATTGCCGAGTTTGCTGCCGAACAGAAACGACAGCAGATCACTGCCAGTCTTGAGCAGATCGTCGGTGCCGCTTTTTCCGGCAAGCATGCCGCTGAAGCGCTTCAGGAAATCACCGGTGTACCCGCCGCTGTTGATACGGCTGAAAATGTCCTGCGCACCGTCATGAGCCGACGCCCTGCTCATGAGACCGGCTATTACCGACGCAGCAGCGGGGCCGATGCTGCCTGTGACGCTGGAACTGCTTTCGCCTAAAAAGGCTGCTATTTTTCCGGCGTTTTCACCGGACAGCTCTTTGGTGACGATATCCAAAAGATTCACTGCCATAGCGGTTTCCTCCTGTTGAAGTTTTTTTTGTAAACGATAAGACAGGAAATGATGACGGCGTACTGATCACGGCCTCACGATACGGCAGGAAAGCCGATTGCTGCAGGCGCGATATGTTTCTGACGAGCGAAGTACAACAGGCATGCTCATGACGACGGGAGCCCTGCCGGTGTTGTCCGGCTCGGGGGATATCTGCTACAGTAAATATAATGTAGCCCGATTTTTTGATTTCCGGTAATGTCAGGTTGGCAAAAAAGGGGCGTTTTTCGATCGGGGCGGCTTCTGGCGGTACAATCCCGAAGGATTCCGGCATTGTTTTCATGCATGCAAAATGTGTATTTTATGCTGTCGCGGCAATCATGTTACAAACTGGAAAAAAACAGCGGCTTGACAGGAGCAGAGAACACCCCCGCATTCAGGATAACCGGCCACCCATGGGTGATAGCCGGTTCATTGTACGGCTTGCGCCAGTCATCACTGGCGGTTCCTCTGCTGATAGAAGAGGACATCGCTCTGGAACGGGTGATGAGGGCAGGTCACGGACTTTCCGCTCTTCTGCCGGATGACTCCATTGTGCGCCATCCCCTGAAACCGGCGTCGATTCATGCGGATTCCGAGGCTGCCGCCGACACCCTGCTCTACTGGATGATGCGTCTGCAGCAGGCAGCAGGAGTTCCTATGCTTGAGCAGGGAAAGATCATTGCAAGGCATGCCGCAACCCGTACCCTCGTGGTCGCCGTTCCTGCGGTTTTACGAATGCATACAGTAACCGGACAGGTTTTGTCCTGGCTGATCGAGATGTTCAACTCGGCAGGCTCCGACAGGGCGCTCAGCGCAGCGCTCAGGGGATTGCCGGACCGTATAAAGCTCCTTGCAAAGACGGTTCCCGGCCGTTCGAACACTCCCCGGTTTTTAAAAGCGGCCTTTGCAATGGGGTTACCCTGCCGTGAAGTAGCCGGAGAGGTCTATCAGTTCGGTTACGGTTCCAGGGCGCGATTGCTCGACAGTACCTTCACCGACAAGACCCCGCAGATCGCCGCCCACTTTGCCCGCAACAAGCTGCTGGCCTCGGATGTATTGCGTGGGGCGGGAATTCCTGTGCCGGCGCACAGACTGGTTCCGGACGTCGCCATGGCCCTGAAGGTGGCAGACGATCTTGGTTTTCCTGTTGTGGTCAAGCCGTCGGATCTCGACGGCGGGGTGGCCGTTTTTGCCGGATTGACTTCTCCCGATGAAGTCAGACGGGCATTTTCCGCCGCTCAGCGGAAATCGAAAAATATTCTGGTGGAGAAGCATGTTGAGGGAAGGGACTATCGGCTGACGGTGTTTCAGGGCGAACTGGTCTGGGCGATAGAGCGGATTCCTGGAGGCGTGACGGGCGACGGATCGAGTACCGTTGCGGCTCTGATAGAGCGCCTCAACAGCGATCCCCGACGGGGGGAGGGCCCTCACGCGCCGCTCAAGCGGATTATACCGGATGAAGAGTCGTCCTTGCTGCTTTCGAGAGCGGGTTTGGGGATGGAGAGCGTGCCCGGCACAGGAGTGTTCGTGCGACTCAGAAGAGCCGCCAACGTAGCATGCGGAGGCATGCCCTGTTCCGTTTTTGAGCAGGTGCACCCGGACAACGCCCTTCTTGCGGTTCGTGCCGCTGCCGCATTGCGGCTCGACTTGGCAGGCGTCGATCTGCTGATTCCCGATATAAGCCGATCCTGGCTTGAAACCGGAGCCGTTGTCTGCGAAGTGAACGGGCAGCCGAATTTAGGCGAAACAACGGCTCCGCATCTCTATGCCGAGCTTCTCAGGAAACTGGTTCAGGGTTCCGGCCGGGTTCCCGCTGTTGTTGTTGTCGGCGCTTCTCCGGAATGGGATATCGGCGAAGCAGTTGCCGGACGCCTGGATGATGCGGGTTTCAGAACGGGAAGAGCTGATTCCGGAGGCGTTATCATCGGAGGGCATTGCGTCACGGCAGGGACTCCCGATTCCTACACAGCAGGAATGATACTGACAGGGGATAACAACGTCGATGCTGTGGTTCTCTGCATAACCGATACCGCTGTTCTGCGCAGAGGCCTGCCGTTTGACCGATACGACATGCTTGTTTTCGCCGGTTCGCATATTACCCTGACCGGGGAGGAACAGCGGATTCCCCGGGAACGGCTTCTGCGTGACTTTTTCGCCGCGCTTTCCCCCTGTTGCGACGGCAGGGTTATTGTCGTTACCGGATCCGGCCTGGATAGTCCGGAACTGTTCGGGAAACTGCCTGAAGCGGTGCGCAACGAACCGGTCGAAAAAAGTCGGGCCGCCGAAACCATTGCCGCAGCATTGATGCATGCCGACTCGAGACATCGCTCCGGGGAGGCTCTCCAGACCTGACGGGGGCCGTGATTTTTTTGCCAGCACAGCCGCAGCGGTGAACGACCGCTGAACAAACCGATAAATTCTTCGAAATATGAATTATACAATCGAAAAGGCGATTCCCGATGATTACGCCATGATTCTGGATGTCATGAAGCCCTGGAACATGCACCATGTTCCCTCTGTAGAGATGGAGGATCTTGACATTTCATGTTTTTTTGTGGCCCGGATGTCCGGCAAGCTTGCCGGTGCGGCGGGCTACAGGCTTCTGTCGGCGACCGAGGGAAAGACAACGCTTCTGGGCATAAGGCCGGAGTTTTCAGGCATGGGCATCGGCCGGGCATTGCAGAATGCCCGACTTGAGGAGATGTTCGGTGCCGGCGTCAGGAGGGTCGTTACGAACGCAGACAGACAGGAAACCATACTCTGGTACAAAAAGCATTACGGTTACCGCCAGATAGGAACCTTGAAGAAACTATGCGATTTCAGTCTTTCCGATGTCGATCACTGGACGACGCTCGAGATGGATCTCATGGAGTACATGCGTTCGAGAGGGGGGCATGAAGAGTACCGCAAATCATATATGGCTCTGAACGACGCCCATCCGCTTTCGCCCTACCCTCCGCTGATCATCAATGCCTGCCTGACCGGAATGGTGCCGACGAAATTCAGCAATCCGCATGTGCCGGTGCATCCTGACGAGATTATAGCGGATGCCATCCGGGTGTTCGATGCCGGTGCAAGGGTTGTCCATCTGCATGCAAGAGACGCAGCGGGCGAACCCACTCCCGATGCGAAGCTGTACGAAAAAATTATTTCAGCCGTCAGAAAAGAACGTCCGGGGATGGTTTGCTGTGTGACGACATCGGGCAGAAACTGGCGGGAGTTCGAGCAGCGGGCGGAGGTTCTCTATCTGAGTGGCGATGCCAAGCCGGATATGGCGAGCCTGACGCTCGGCTCCCTGAATTTTTTCACCGGCCCCAGCGTCAATTCGATTGAAATTGTCGAACGGCTGGCCATGGCCATGCAGGAACAGGATATCAAGCCGGAAATAGAGGTGTTCGATGCGGGAATGATCAATCTCGCGAAATATCTCGAGCGCAACCGCCTGATTTCGGGAAGGAAATATTTCAATCTGCTTCTCGGCAATATCAACACCATGCCGGCGACCATTGCAAATCTTGCCGCGATGGTACAGGCTCTTCCGGATAATGCAATCTGGGCAGGAGCCGGCCTCGGCCAGTTCCAGCTCCCCATGAACGCCGCAGCAATTGTTGCCGGGGGCCATGTGCGGGTGGGTATAGAGGATTCCATCTATTACGATTACGCCAAGGAGGTTCCGGCTTCCAACGAAAGCCTTGTCCGGAGGGTCGTCCGCATTGCCGATGAGCTGCAGCGGCCCGTAGCAACGGTCGCGCAGACGCGGCAGATGATGGGCCTGTAGGTTCAGGCCTTTTCCGGTTACGTTCCATGTTATAAAACAGGGAGGATGATATGGCTGCCGAGTTTCAGGTTATCGGAAAGAATCCTCGGGCGCTTTTCACGCTCAAGCTGCACCGGGGTGAGGGTATGCTGCTGCTTGGCATGAACTGGAAGACCGCTGCTCCCCCCAGGGATTTTTCAGGATTTGCCATTGAGTACAGGGAGCCGGGAGGGGACAGGTTCTTTGCGTTGAAAAACCGGATAGCCTTTTCCGATGAGCACGGCTCGGTCACTTCCGCAACGCTTTCAAGCAGGCTTTCGCCGTTCCAGAAATTCCGCTGGGTGCATTTTCCCCGGAATGCGGAGATGCCCGGAGAGTTCGTTTACCGGGTTACTCCGGTATTCATGAACGACAATGGTGAACTCAGTTACGGAGAGGCGCAGGAGGCATCGATCGAATTACGGCGTGAAACCTTTCCGGGCCTGCTCAATGTGGCCTTCACCCGGGGATTTGTCTCTTCACAGGCATTCGTCGACCGGTACGGGGCGGATACGCTCCCGACGCTTCTTCCCGAAAATGCCGATGAGGGACTGCGTTTCAGACCGACCCATGCAGAAGCGCAGGAGGCTCTGGCGTGGATGGGGTTCGAGGCGCGCAAAGCCATTCTCGGTGTACTTGACGAGGCGGTTGCCGATCCGGATGCGCAGGTTCGCGTCGTAGCCTACGATCTGTGCGAGCCGGAAGTCGTCTCCCGGCTGAAAAAGCTGAAAGGGCGTCTGAAAATCATCATTGACGACAGCGACCACCACGGCATGGCGGATTCTGCGGAGTCCGCAGCGGAAGCGCTTCTCGGGAAGTCCGCCGGCAAGGCAAACGTGAAAAGGCACCACATGAACAACCTCCAGCATAACAAAACCATCGTGGTGGACGGGCCTCTGGTGCAGGCAGTCGTATGCGGGTCAACCAATTTTACCTGGAGGGGTTTTTTCGTCCAGGCCAATAATGCGGTGGTTCTGAGGGGCAGCGGTGCAGTCGGGCCGTTTCTGGGAGCTTTCGACAACTACTGGAGGTACGATTCCGTCAAGGAGTTCGGCAAAACCGAGTCGTCAGAATGGATGGACCTCGGCCTTGAGGGTATCGATGCCAGAGTGGCTTTTTCGCCGCACGACAAGAAACGGAATGCGCTGCTGAAAACGATTGCCGAGGACATCGGAACAACGACATCGAGCCTGTTGTACTCCCTGGCGTTTCTCTACCAGACGCCCGGAGCGGTTCATGATGCCATTGCCGGAGTTACCCTGCGTCCGGATACCTTTGTATACGGTATGTCCGATAAAAAAGTCAAGGGTCGTCTTTCGGGGATCGATCTTCAGCTGCCGGACGGGAAGGTCGCTCCGGTAAGGCCCTCCGCGCTTACCCGGAATGTTCCCGAGCCTTTCAGGTCCGAACCGACAGGTCTTTCCGGTGGAGTCGGCAACCGCATGCATCATAAATTTCTCGTGATCGATTTTGACAAACCTTCGGCAAGGGTCTATCTCGGTTCCTATAATTTTTCGGAGCCTGCCGACACCAGGAACGGGGAAAACCTTTTGCTTATCCGCGATCGCCGGATAGCGGTATCCTATGTCGTAGAAGCTATAAGGCTTTTCGACCATTACCATTTCCGGGTATGCCAGGAGGAGGCAAAGAGGGAGAAACGCCAGCTCAACCTCAAACGGCCCCCGCGGGCACAGGGAGAAGAGCCATGGTGGGCTGAAGACTACCGCGACGGACGCAAAATCCGCGATCGCGAACTGTTTGCCTGAACCCTGATTTCCCTTCCCTGCGGTTTCAGAAGGATTTTCCCTCGAAGAGCTGAGGATCGACGCTGGTGCCGTAGAGATAGGTGCCCCAATGCAGGTGCGGCGCGGTCGAGATGCCGGTATGGCCGACCGTTCCGATCGCCTCGCCCCTTTCAACGAGCTGTCCTGCCCGGACGGCAATCGTGTGCAGGTGCATGTAGATGGTGGTGAGCCCCTGGCCGTGATCAATGACGACGGTGTTGCCGTGCACCCGGAACCCTTCGCTGACCGTTCCGCACAGCACGACCCGCCCTTTCGCCGTGCTTTTTACCGGCGTTCCCTCGGGTGCGGAGATGTCGATACCCTTATGATAGCTCTCTACAGGACCGCCGTCGTACGACCGTTTCAGGCCGAAGAGGCTGCTGGTTCTGCCGGGCGACGGACGGAGGAAGATTCCCGTGTAAAGCTTTTCGGGGCTTTCGGTCAACAGGGCGGCCTTGACCCGTGTTTTTTCCGTCTCGGTCGCCTTGAGCCCCTGTTTCGACGGGTCGAGCGTGATATACTGGATTTTCCGGTTGTTCGGCTTTACCAGCACGGGGATTTTTCTCTCGCCGGACGCGGTTCGTACCAGCAGCGCGTATCCTCCGGGTTTCGTGAGGTTTTCCACCGGCACCATCGCCCGCCATGAGCTATCCGGCTGGCGAAACAGGGTATAGGTGCGCTCCATGAACCAGAGCGAAGGCAGTGTCCGCTCTCCGCTCACCCTGACGGAGAAGAACTCACCCTGTTTTTTTGCGGTTTCGGGAACCTCGACACGGAGGGTATCGGAGGAGAGCGCATGCGCTGCGGACGGTAAAGCCGCCAAGGCAAGAAAAATCAGGAGAAAGGGGGTGAGGCGTATCATGCGTCATCGGTCCTGTTAAGTTCAAGATCAAGCACGACCTCTCCGCTCCTGGCCGTTACGACCAGCCGGTCTTGCAGAAGCTCCGCTACGCTCCATGCGGTTCCGGGATGTTCCGCGCGGTTGACAAATGCCGGCAGCACAAGATAGTGAATGTCCTTTTCTTTCGCATGTCCACCGTAGTGGTAATGGCCTCCGATGCACGCCCTGACCGCAGGATACGCTTCGAGCAGTTTCCTTACCTCCCGGTGGTTCCAGAGCATTCCGTGCTTCAGGTCGGTTGTGGCGGGATGGAGCGGAAAATGGCAGATCACGATGACCGACTCTTTTTTTGCCGACGCCTCCTGCAGTTCGCTGTGGAGCCATTCGATCTGTCGCTTTCCCACTGCGCCGCAATAGTCGTGCAGCTCCGGTCGAGCAAGGCATGAGCGCAGCAGTGCGCGGTCTGCACCGGTTTCCGGCTCGTTCAGAACCGATACGTCCATGCCATCGAGCACGACGAAGCGGAATTTTTCCTTCCTGAAGGAGTAATATGCCCGTTCCATGCCGAGATTTCGCAGCAGATCCTTCTGCGGAACCGCAAGGCAGTGGTTTCCGATGACATGGTGGATGGTGCCTGTATACTTTTTCAGCATCGGGAGCACCTGTCGCAGCTCTTCTTCCGCCCGTTCCGGAGTGCCGTTTATCATGTCGCCGAGCTGCAGGACGAAGTCCAGGGAGCCGTTGCGAAAATCTTCAATACAGGCGCCAAGGTCCGGGGTTGCCGCATGAGCCCCCCCGGCAGCGTCGCTGACGCTGAAGTGTATGTCGGTGATCAGGCCGATGCGCATGGGCCGGTTGTTTTTTCGGCGCCGTTTATCCTGCGGGTTCAGTCGCTGAATTCGGAAAGGTATTTTTCCATGAACGCGTCAAGGTCGCCGTCAAGCACGGTTTCGATATCGAACCGCTCGTAGTTGGTCCGGTGGTCCTTGATGCGCCGGTCGTCGAGCACATAGCTGCGGATCTGGCTGCCCCATTCGATTTTTTTCTTTTTCCCTTCGATCTCGCGTTTCCTGGCATCCTCCTCTTCGCGCTGCCGCTGGTAGAGCTGGGCCATGAGCATTTTCATGGCCCGCTCCCGGTTCTGGAACTGCGAGCGCTCCTGCTGGCAGCCGACCACGATGCCCGAGGGGATGTGCTTGATGCGTACGGCGGTCTCCACCTTGTTGACGTTCTGGCCGCCCTTGCCACCGCTTCGGAAGGTTGAGAGTTCCAGATCCTCCTTGCGCACGTCGATTTCAACGTCGGGAGGCGCTTCCGGATAGGTATAGACGCTGGCGAATGATGTATGGCGTCGGGCGTTCGAGTCGAACGGCGAGACACGCACCAGCCGGTGAACGCCGTTTTCGGCTTTCAGATAGCCATAAGCGTAAGGTCCCTGAATTTCCAGCGTGGCGGTCTTGATGCCTGCGCCGTCGCCCTCCTGGTAGTCGTCGGTATAGACCTTGAACCCTTTGCGTTCGGCCCATCGCATATACATGCGGTAAAGCATTTCGGCCCAGTCCTGCGCCTCGGTGCCGCCTGCTCCGGCATGTATGGTGATGATGGCGTTGCCGGGATCGTCCTTGCCGGAAAGCATGTTTTTGAACTCAAGCGAGGAGATGTCGCCCTCGAGTGCGGCTATGATGCCTGAAAGTTCGTCGTTGAAGGACTCATCTTCGAGTTCGGAGGCCACGTCAAGTTCCTCGCGGCAGGTTTTCGCTCCGGCGGCTAGTCTGTCGTATGCTTCCGTCCAGGATTTATGCTCGTTCAGCTCCTTGAGGATTTTGTTGGCCTGCTGCTGATCGTTCCAGAATGCGGGGTCGGCGGTTATTTTTTCGAGATCGTCGATTTTTTCTTTGCGCTCGTCAACGTCAAAGATACCCCCGTAACTGTTCCAGGCGCTCCTCGATGGCCTGCAGTCTTTCTTTTTGTGGTTCAAACATAATACGTTGTAATACTTGTGGTTAGAAGTGTTCTTGACTTGCAGGGCCGGCATATTTCCCGCTTCTTCCGGGACCCCCGTTTTCTTTCAAAGCTAAGGAATAATTTTTTCCAGAGAATATCAAATGCATGCGGCATGCAAACTTTTATCGATACTGAGGAAATCTTCCTATTTTCCATTCAAGAAAAATACAACAGGGCTATTGCCTGCAGGTTTCCTGCAGGCAAACTGTTTTGCCCCGACTGTCCGGTTCCGTCCGGCCTGCCAACCTGAGAATCCGACTATGAACAACACATTCCGTCACACGGTCCCTCATCTGATCCTCGATGATTTTGACGGCCGCCAGAGAGTTATTATCGAACAGGTCGCACCTGAACTTGACGGGGGCAAATACCCGGTCAGGTGCATGGAGGGCGAGCTGTTGACGGTTGAGGCCGATATTTTTACCGACGGGGCAGATACCATCAGCGCGGCCATCTGCTGCAGGCCTGCGGGCGGTATCGGAGAGTGGCTGCGATTCGTCATGCAGCCAAGAGAGAACGACCGATGGGAAGGCTCTCTGCCTGCCGGCAAACCGGGCAGGTACGAGTATACCATCGAGGCATGGATCGACCATTTCATCACCTGGAAAAAAGGGCTGTCCAAAAAAGTTGAAGCAGGTCAGGACGTATCGCTCGATCTGCGGATCGGGGCGCTGTTCGTGGAGAAGGCTGCAGGCCGGGCACAGGAGGCCGATGCCCTGCAACTGCAGGCATACGGGGCAAAGATGCTTGCCCCGGAACAGGTGACGGCCGTCGCCGCGGCTTCAGACGAAGAGCTTGAGCTGCTGATGCTTCGCTATCCCGACAAGGCGCATGCCTCCCGCTATGAAAAGGCGCTCGTTCTTGTCGTTGAGACGCCGAAAGCAGGCTTCAGTTCATGGTACGAGTTTTTCCCCCGTTCATGGGGTCTCGAACCGGGCAGGCACGGCACCTTCCGCGACTGCATGCGTCTGCTCCCGCTTGTTGCCGGCATGGGGTTCGATGTGGTCTATCTGCCGCCCATACATCCGATCGGCATCACCAAGCGCAAGGGAAAGAACAACGCGCTTGTCGCGGGTCCGGATGAGCCGGGCAGCTGCTGGGCTATCGGCAGTGCCCAGGGAGGTCACAAGTCGGTGCACCCGGAACTCGGCACGCTTGAGGATTTTCGCGCTTTTGTCGCCGAAGCTGAGCGGCACTCCATCTCCGTGGCGCTCGATATCGCCTTTCAGTGTTCACCCGACCATCCCTATGTAAAAGAGCACCCGCAGTGGTTCAGGTGGCGTCCGGACGGAACGGTGCAGTTCGCCGAAAATCCTCCGAAACGGTACGAGGATATTCTGCCTATCGATTTTGAAAGTCCGGACTGGCAGAACCTCTGGATCGAGCTGCGCAGCATTTTTCTATTCTGGATCGGGAACGGGGTTTCCGTTTTCAGGGTCGACAACCCGCACACCAAGGCCTTTCCGTTCTGGGAATGGGCTATTGCCACCATACAGGAGGAGCATCCGGAAACGGTTTTTCTTGCCGAAGCCTTTACCCGTCCGCGTCTGATGGGCCGGCTTGCCAGAGCGGGATTTACCCAGTCGTACAGTTATTTCACCTGGCGCAACACCAAATGGGAGCTGCAGGAGTACCTCAGGGAACTGAGCTCGGCTCCGCTGAAACATTACATGCGTCCGAACTTCTGGCCCAACACGCCCGATATCCTGCACGAAGAGCTGCAGACCGGCGGTCGTCCGAAATTCATCATTCGCCTTGTGCTTGCTGCAACCCTCTCGTCGAACTACGGCATGTACGGCCCGGCATACGAGCTGTGCGAGCATCTGCCGGTCGCGCCGGGCAAGGAGGAGTACCTCGATTCAGAGAAATACGAAATCAAGCGGTGGGATCTCGACCGGCCGGGAAACATCAGAGCCGAAATTACGCTTCTCAACCGGATCAGAAAGGAGAACCCGGCATTGCAGAGTACATCGAACATTACCTTTCTGCGCATCGACGCATCGGCAGGCCATGAGCACGACTGGCTGATCGGGTATGTGAAGCAGTCCACAGACGGGCGAAACATCATTCTGACCGTCGTCAACCTCGACCAGTCCAACAGCCACGGCGGCTGGCTGCACCTTCCGCTCGAACGGTTCGGTATCGACGCGGGCAGCCGTTATCGTATGGAGGACCTTTTCGGCGGCGGAAGTTACGAGTGGCATGGCGAGTGGAACTACATCGAGCTGAACCCGGCAGTGATGCCCGCGCATGTGTTCAGGGTGGACTTTATATCGTAATCTCATTTTCAATAATTACTTATCAGATCTTAACGTTTCTATCATGTATCAACCCGAATCGCTCTGGTACAAAGACGCTATTATTTACGAAGCGCACGTCAAGACGTTTTTCGACAGCAACAATGACGGCATCGGTGATTTTGAAGGTTTGCGCCAGAAGCTTGGTTATCTGGAAAGTCTCGGGGTTACAGCCATCTGGCTGCTTCCGTTCTACCCCTCTCCGTTACGCGACGACGGCTACGACATCGCCGACTATATGAAGGTCAATCCCGATTACGGGACGCTCGACGATTTCCGCCAGTTTCTCGAAGAGGCCCACTCGCGCGGCCTCAAGGTGATCACCGAGCTGGTGGTCAACCACACCTCCGACCAGCACGCATGGTTCCAGCGGGCCCGAAGGGCGCCGGCAGGGTCGCCGGAGCGCAACTTCTATGTCTGGAACGATACGCCCGACAAGTACGCCGAAACCCGGATCATCTTTCAGGATTTCGAGGCTTCGAACTGGACCTACGACCCGGTTGCCGGCCAGTATTTCTGGCACCGCTTCTACCATCACCAGCCGGATCTGAACTTCGAGAACCCGGAGGTGCACAAGGCGCTTTTCGATGTGCTCGACTTCTGGCTCGGCATGGGCGTAGACGGCCTGCGTCTGGACGCCGTGCCCTACCTCTACGAAGCTGAAGGCACCAATTGCGAGAACCTTCCCCCTACCTACGAATTTCTTCGCAGGCTTCGGGCGCATGTGGACGAAAAGTTTCCCAACAGGATGCTGCTTGCCGAGGCCAACCAGTGGCCTGAAGATTCGGCGGCCTATCTCGGCGAAGGCGACCTGTGCCACATGAACTTCCATTTTCCGCTTATGCCGCGGATGTACATGGCCCTTGCCACCGAAGATCGTTTTCCCATTCTCGACATTCTCGAACAGACTCCGGAGATTCCCGAAACCTGCCAGTGGGCATCGTTTCTGCGCAACCACGACGAACTGACCCTTGAAATGGTGACTGACGAAGAGCGCGACTACATGCGACGGGTCTACGCCAACGATCCCAGGGCGCGCATCAACCTCGGCATACGCAGACGGCTTGCCCCGCTCATGTCGAACGACCGGAGGCGCATAGAGCTGATGAACATCATGCTCCTTTCGCTGCCCGGTACGCCGGTGCTCTACTACGGCGACGAGATCGGTATGGGCGACAACTACTATCTCGGCGACCGCGACGGCGTGCGCACTCCCATGCAGTGGAACTCCGACCGCAATGCGGGCTTTTCGCGCGCCAACCCGCAGCAGCTGCTGCTGCCGGTCATCATCGACCCCGAGTATCATTACGAGGCGGTGAACGTCGAGGTGCAGGAGAGCAACGTGAACTCCCTGCTCTGGTGGATGCGCCATACCATAACCACGGCGCGGCGCTACAAGTCGCTCAGCCGGGGCAGCATCGAGTTCCTGCAGGTGAACAATCCCAAGGTGCTGATCTTCACCCGCACGTTCGAGGATGAAACCATGCTGACGGTCATCAATCTGTCGCGTAATGCCCAGGCGGTCTCGATCGACCTGTCGCGCTTCGAAGGGTGCATACCCGAAGAGGTGTTCAGCCTGAACCGCTTCCCGAAAATCCGCAACATCCCCTACATGGTGGCCTTGGGCTCCTACGGGTTTTTCTGGCTCAGAATGGTCAGGGAGAGCGAAAAAGTGGACGCGCACCCTTATCTCGACAAGCCGTACGCGAAAGTATCGCGCTGGCAGGGGTGCTTTACCGGCAAAAACCGCGAGAAGCTCGAAACGGAAATTCTCCCGAAGTACTATATGGGCAGCCGCTGGTTCGGCGGCAAGGCGCGAACCGTCATTCGCGTTGCCATAGCCGATACCATTCCGGTGGAAGGTATGGCAAATGCCAAGCTGCTCATCACCGAAGTAAGCTATGCAAGCGGCGAGAACGAGCGCTACCAGCTTCCGGTCTCTTTTGTGCCCGATGCGGGGATCAACCGCACTGACGACAACTTCTACCTCCGGGCAATCGCCAGAGTCGTGCTCGGCGAGGAAGAGGGGTATCTCTGCGATGCGACCTACGAAAAGAGCTTTCTCGGCCAGCTTTTCCATCTGGTCACCGGCTGCGCCGAATGGAAAGGCAAGCTCGGCAACGTCAACGGGGTCAAGGGCGAGGCGTTCGACGCGCTCTGCAGAATCGACGGATTCGGTTCGGAACCCGCGCTGCTCGGCAACGAACAGAGCAACACCTCCATCCGCTATCGCGACGATCTCTGCCTGAAACTCTACCGGAGAATCGAAGTCGGCGTTTCGCCCGAAGTCGAGATGTGTCGCGCGCTGACCGAAAAAACCTCGTTCCGACAGCTTCCCGATTATCTCGGATCGCTCGATTACGCCCAGAACCGCACCAACCGCTACTCCATCGGCATCCTGCAGAGTTTCGTGCCCAATGAGGGCGATGCCTGGAAGCTCTCGCTCGATTACGTGCAGCGCTATTATGAAGAGGTGCTCTCGAAAGTGCAGGGTGGCATGGAGCTTCCGCCTCTCAGCGGATTGAGCGGCGACCCCGTGGCGATTCCTCCGGTCATGCAGGAGCTGATCGGCGGATCCTGGCTCGGCATGGTTGAAAAACTTGCCGAACGCACGGCCGAGATGCACATCGCGCTGGCATCGATAACCGATCAGCCCGAGTTTGCGCCGGAACCCTTCACGTCGCTCTACCAGCGCTCCATCTACCAGGCCATGTGCGAGCAGGTCAAGCGCAGCATGATTCTTCTGCGTGAAGTACGCGCTTCGATGACCGGCGAGCCCAGGGAACTGGTCGAACTGCTTCTGGCCAGCCAGAAAAAAATCCTGCAGCAGTTCGACCCGATCAGGCTCGGCAAGATCGATACGCTCAAGGTCCGCATTCACGGCGACTATCACCTCGGTCAGGTGCTCTATACCGGCAACGACTTCGTGATCATCGACTTCGAGGGCGAGCCAGCCCGTCCGATCTCCGAGCGCAAGATCAAGCGTTCGGTCTTCCGCGATGTGGCCGGTATGATGCGCTCGTTCGATTACGCGGCTTTCAATGTGCTGCTGCAGAACAACCCGGTCATCAGGCCGGAGGATGCCCAGCGTCTGGAACCGTGGGCGGAACGCTGGAGCTACTACGTGGGTCAGCATTTTGTGGATGCCTATTTCAATGCCGCCAAAGGCCATGAGATCGTTCCCGAAGATGCCGCCCAGCGCGAGCACCTGCTTCGCGGCTATCTTATGAACAAGGCGGTCTACGAGCTGAATTACGAGCTCAACAGCCGGCCGCTCTGGGCGTCGATTCCCATGCGGGGCATTCTGAAGCTTATCGAGTCGTAACCTGCAGGTATTTCTGCCGGTACGGGCCGGGTTTTTCCCGCCCTGCCGGCAATGTTTTTCCCTTCCGCCATGAGCGCTGTTGCTGCATACACCATTCAGGTCCCGGTACACGGGCGCTATCTGCTCCGGATGCCCGAAACCGGAGCTTCCGCTCCGCTGCTGGCCGGATTTCACGGTTACGGCGAAACTGCCGAAGACGAAATGGCTCGGCTCGAAGCCATCGGCGGTGCTTCCGGATACTGCCTTTGCGCCATCGAGGCGCTTCACCCCTTCCTTACACCCAAAGGGGTTTCCGGTGCAAGCTGGATGACCTCGAAGGAGCGCGACCTGCGCATCGAGGAGAATGTCGGCTATGTCGATGAGGTTTTAAGCTCGCTGCTCGATTCGGGCAGGATAAGCGGCAATCTGGTGCTCCACGGGTTCTCGCAGGGGGCAGGCATGGCCTGCCGTACTGCCGTGATTGGCCGGCACGCCGTTACGGGGGTGATGCTGCTCGGCGGCGATATACCGCCGGAACTCGACCGGCTCGAACGGATGCGGCGGGTGCACCTTGCGCGGGGAAGGCGCGACCCCCTCTATGCGGAGGAGCGCTTCGTGCGCGATGCCGGGCGACTCAGGGATGCTGAAGTGGCCTGCTCGCCGGTGACCTTTGCCGGCGGCCACGGGGCCAACGAAGAGTATTACCGTTCGGCAGCGGAGTTTCTGAGGGCTATCGGGAGGTAGCGCTTTTTGCCTTGTTCCACAGCACATCCAGTTCTTCCGGGCCGTACTCCTGCCAGGGCCGGCCTGAGGCCTGCACCTCGCGTTCCATACAGGCGAAGCGTGTCATGAACTTGCCGGTAGCCTTGCGGAGCGAATCCTCGGGGTTCACGCCCAGAAAACGGCTGTAGTTGACGATGGTGAAGAGCAGGTCGCCGAACTCGTCCTCCTGCTCCGTTTTCGTTGTGGCGCCCTGCAGCTCGCCGATCTCTTCGGAGAGCTTTTCGAGCACCTCGTCGCCGGTTTTCCAGTCGAAGCCAACGCCAGCCACCTTTTTCTGCACCCGGTAGGCGCGCAGCAGTTCCGACATGGCCTTCGGCACGCCGTCGAGAAGGCTTATGCGCCCCTCCCTGAGCTTGAGGGTTTCCCAGTTTTTCAGCACATCCGTTTCGCTGTCGGCCACGATGTCGCCGAACACGTGCGGGTGCCGGCCGATAAGCTTCTCGCAGAGCGAGGTGAACACGTCGGAAAAGGTGAACGAGCCGCTCTCCTCGGCCAGAATCACCTGAAAGCAGATGTGCAGAAAGAGGTCGCCAAGCTCTTTTTTCAGCTCGACCTCGTCGCCCTCGTCGATGGCGTGGATCAGCTCGTAGCTCTCCTCGAGCAGCAGATGGGCAAGAGACTCCCTTGTCTGTTTCCTGTCCCAGGGGCACTCATGGCGGAGTACCCTGACGAGATTGACAACCCGCTCGAAGTTATCGGCAACTCCGTTTCCATCGGGATTCAGTACCGAGGCTTTCAGTGATTCGATCGACGGGTCGTTCATGGTTTCCGGGTATTGCATTTCTGGGTGTCATCAGAGTCCGTTGTGTGCCAAAGTTACCATTTCTTCTCTATATTTCTGCTAAACATGGCCAGACAATCAACCCCGTTTACCCGTGAACCTTCAGAACCGTACCGCCGTCGTAACCGGATCGAGTTCCGGGATCGGCCTGCATACCGCAACCGAACTGCTTGAAAAAGGGGCCGTTGTCTACGGCCTGAGCCGCCGCGAAACCCCGATCGGGCATGACCGGTTCCGCTGGATCGGCACCGACCTCTCTGTGCCTTTTGAAATCGCCGCGGCATTCCTGACCATCAGGGAGCTTGCGGGAACCATATCGGTGCTGGTGAACAACGCCGGGCTCGGGATTTTCGGCGATGTCGAGACCATAACCCCCGAAGCGTGGGCGGAGGTTATCGGCGTCAACCTGACGGCGGCCTTTCTCTGCAGTCGCGAGGTTGTGCCGCAGATGAAGCAGCACCGCTCCGGCACCATCGTGAACGTCTCCTCCATAGCCGGAAAGCGCGGCTTCAAGGGAGGGACGGCTTACTGCGCCTCGAAATTCGGCCTGAACGGCTTTTCGGAAGCGCTCATGGAGGAACTGAGGGAGTTCGGCATCCGAGTCTGCACCGTCAACCCCGGATCGACCGATACGGAATTTTTCGACCGATCGGCCGTTCAGCCGAACAAACGCATGGGCCCGCAGGACGTCGCCCGTGTCATCGTTTCGGCCATCGAGCTTCCTGACGACGTTCTTGCCGATCAGATCGTCGTTCGTCCGCTGTAACCCTCGTCATCATCCACTATAACGCACCCATGCCAGACCATCAGCAGCAAGTCGTCATCCAGGAAGAGCCCATAGCAGCCATAGCAACGCCTGTAGGAGTAGGAGCGCTCGCCGTCATCCGCATCAGCGGCAGAGGCGTGCTCGACATCGCACAGCGGCTTTTCAGAAAATCCGGCCATCCCGACTTTCAGCTCCGTGAGTCGAAGGGCTTTACGGCCCATTTCGGCCGGGTGTACGAGCGCGAAGAACTTGTCGACGAGGTGGTTGCCCTGGTGTTCCGCTCGCCGAACTCCTATACCAGGGAGGATATGGTGGAGTTCAGCTGCCACGGCGGGCCTGTGGTTGTCAGGCACATGCTGCAGGCGTTCTGCAATGCAGGGTGCCGTCTGGCCGAGCCTGGCGAGTTCACCCGCAGGGCCTTTCTTAACGGGCGCATAGACCTTCTGCAGGCCGAGGCCATCGGAGAGATGATTCACGCCCGATCGGAATCGGCATACCGGACAGCGGTGAACCAGATGCAGGGCAATCTGTCCATGAAGCTCGAACAGTTGCGCCAGAGACTGCTGGAGTCCTGCGCCCTGCTCGAACTCGAACTGGACTTCAGCGAGGAGGAGGTGGAGTTCCAGAGCCGCGGCGAGCTGAGGCTGCAGCTCGGGCAGCTGCAGGACGAGGTACAGAAACTCGTGGACTCCTACCGGCACGGCCGTCTGCTCAGCGAAGGGGTGGCTACGGTGATCGTCGGCAAGCCCAATGCGGGCAAATCCACCCTGCTCAACACCCTGCTCGGCGAGGAGCGGGCTATCGTGAGCCATATGCCCGGCACCACGCGCGACTACATCGAGGAGTGTTTCGTGCACGAAAAGACCATGTTCCGCCTTACCGATACCGCCGGGCTGCGCGAAGCCGCCGAGGAGATCGAGCGGGAGGGAGTCGGCAGGAGCTACAAAAAGATCGGCGAGGCCGACCTGATCCTCTACATGCTCGACCTGAGCCAGCCGGACTGGCTGAAGGAGGCGGAGGTGATCAGGGAGTTCCGCGACACCTACAACCGGGCAAAACTCATCGTCATAGCCAACAAGACCGACCTCTCCGCTGAAAGCGCATTGCGCATCAGCACGCTGCAGGAAGAGACCTGCTGCGATGTCGCGGGTGTCTCGGCAAAGCAGGGCGAGGGGATCGAAGGGCTGCTCCGGCTCATGAGCGGCATGGTCGAAGGGCTCGACAAGCTGCACGACGCCAGCGTGCTGGTCACCAGCCTGCGCCACTACGCCTCACTGCGCAACGCCGGCGACGCCGTCCGGAACGCACTGGAACTTCTCGGCGCGTACGCCGGCACCGAACTCATCGCCTTCGAACTCCGCTCAGCCCTCGACTATGTCGGCGAGATCACCGGGAAGGTGGTCAGCGGGGAGCTGCTCAACGTGATTTTTGACCGGTTCTGCATCGGGAAATAGCGGGTAAGGACATAAAGGCCGGAACGGGCCAATGGAAAATAAGTTGAGATATTCAGGTCCCTTATGTCCGTTATGTCCCTGCATTCAATAAAACAGCATATTCAATTCTTTATGACCGGCTCGTTCATTCCCCCGCAGGACTGTTATCATAACCAGTTGTCCCGCAAAAAGGCACAGATCGTCTACGATGCCACCGTGTATTTCTGCAACCGGTTTTTCCTCAGGCCCGATCGAACCATCGACCGGATGGTGCAGGCTGCCCGTTCGGGGAAGCAGAATATCGTCGAGGGCAGTCAGGCACCGGGTGCGTCGAAGGAGACGGAGATCAGACTGACCAGTGTCGCCCGGGCAAGTCTGGAGGAACTGCTCGAGGATTACCGCGATTTTCTGAGGATGCAAGGGTTGCAGGAGTGGCCCCAGGGGCATCCGTACACAAAGCGGATGCGGGAGTTGAACGGCCAGCCGGGAGCTGATTACGAGACCTTCCGCAAGGGAATCGAGCATGCCGATCCGGAAATTTCCGCAAATGTGGTGATGGGACTGATAAAGGTCACGACATTTCTGCTCGACAGGCAACTGGAGCAGCAGGAGCACTCATTTCCTGAGGATGGCGGTCTGCGGGGAGCGCAGGCATAATGCCCGAAAACGGAATAAAGACAGTTAGGCCCTTTATGTCCCTTCGGTACCCGAAAGTTTTTCCTATGACCTGTAAGTTACTGCCTCATGGTCCGCAACCGCCATATAGTCCCCGTAAAAAAGCAATCCATGAGCCCTTCACGGATTGCTTTTTTGCTTTGCCTGCGTATATATAAATGATATCAGTAACGTATCAAGCAATACACACCATGAATGAGCAGTATGAAAGGATAGCGATTGTAACCGGAGCCACATCCGGCATCGGTGAGGCGACGGCGCGCCTGTTCGCGGCTTCCGGTTACGGGGTCGTGGGCAGCGGACGCAATGCGGAAAAACTGGCCGATCTTGAGCGCGAGCTCGGCAGGGTATTCTGCGCGGTGGCCGGAGACGCCGCCGATGAGGCGGTGATCGACCGGCTGTTCGCAGCGTCCGGGGCGAGGTTCAGCAGGGAGCCCGACATCGTGGTGGCCAACGCAGGGCGCGGACTCGGCGGTTCGGTGAAGGATGCCGACCTCGGGGAGTTCAGGGAGGTGCTCGACATCAACGTGACCGGAGCGCTGCTGCTTCTGCAGAAGGCCGCCCGCAGGATGGTTGCCATGCAGGAAGGGCGCTTTCCCGGAAAAGCCGCCGATATCGTCGTTGTCGGTTCCACCGTCGGGCGTCAGATTTCGCCTTTCAGTGCGGTGTACGGGGCTACGAAATTCGCCGTGCACTCCCTTGCCGAGGGGCTGCGTCGCGAAATCGGCCCGAAAGGCGTACGGGTGTCGCTGGTGGCGCCTGGCATCGTGGTGAGCGGGTTTCAGTCGGTGGCGGGCTATACCGACGATCTGGTCAATACCTTTCACGACCGGTTCGGTCCGCTGCTCTTCGGAGAGGATGTGGCCCGGGCGATTCACGGGATCGTATCGCAGCCGCCGCATGTGCATTTCAGCGATGTCGTCGTGCGGCCGACACGCCAGGATTATCCCTAAGGGCGAGCTGCATAGTTGTCGGTCTCTTCGGCCGCTTTCGGCCGGCTGAATCGGGAGAAACGGTTATTCCGGAAAAGAAGATGAACCTTAAGTCGATTTGTGTTTACTGTGGATCAAGTCCCGGTATTCTTCCCGAATACATCGCTGCCGCGACGCAATTCGGGAGGCTTCTTGCCCTTCGCGGCATCGAACTTGTCTTTGGGGGCGGCAATGTGGGATTGATGGGCGCAGTCGCTGATGGTGCGCTCGATGCAGGCGGGAGAGTAACCGGCGTCATACCCCGGAGACTTCTGGAAAAAGAGGTCGCCCACAAAAACCTTACCGAGCTTCGCTGCGTTTCCTCGATGCACGAGCGGAAGATGATGATGGCCGACCTGTCGGACGCCTTTGTGGCTTTGCCGGGCGGTATCGGCACGCTTGAGGAGATATTCGAGGTCTATACGTGGACGCAGTTGGGTTTTCACCGGAAACCCTGCGCATTCCTGAATGTCGCCGGTTTTTATTCGGGCCTGTTTTCCTTTCTCGAGTTCATGGTGGAACAGCGGTTTGTCAAGGATGAGCATTACAGGAGCCTGATTGTCGATTCGGATGGCGCCCGGCTCATCGATCGCATCGCCGCATACGAGCATGTTGCCCTCGATAAATGGATAGACAGAAAAAAAGAGGCCTGATCAATCTTATCCGGTAGCGCCGTGTCGTTCTATTCCGAATTCGCCCCCTATTACGAGCAGGTGTTTCCGTTCAGGGAGGAGGTGTACGATTTCCTGAAGGGATATGCCCGGGCCGACGGCGCTGTACTCGATATCGGGTGCGGTCCGGGCCATTACTGCGGAAGATTTGCCCGTGACGGCTTTGCCGCCGTGGGGATCGATCTCGACAGCCGGATGATCGGAGCGGCCAAGGCATCCTATCCGCAGGCCTCGTTCCACTGCATGGACATGGCCGATGCCGGTGTTCTTCAGGGGACTTTCGGTTTGGCGTATTCCATCGGCAACGTGTTGTCCCACCTGTCTCCCGGCAAACTGGAGCGGTTCATTGCAGAGATGTACACCCTGCTCGCTCCGGGTGGATGCTGGGTGCTGCAGGTCGTGAACTGGGAGGAGATGCTCGATCGGAGGGAGTTCCTGTTTCCGGTAAAAACGCTTGATGGCGGAGAGATGACCTTTCATCGCCGGTACAGCGATATAACGCAGGAACAGGTGCGGTTCACGTTTTCGCTCAAAAGGGGGGATGCGGCGGTTTTCAGCGAAGAGTTCGCTCTCTATCCGGTAACTTCCGGCAGGTACCGCCAGCTTCACGAGCGAGCGGGTTTTATCTGTACGGGCAGTTACGGCGCTTTCGGCGGCAAGGCGTTCAGCAGGGAGCGTTCAGCCGCGCTGGTGATGGTTTTCAGGAAAGGGAAATAGCGTATATCAGTTCACGGCCACGATCCGTACCGATGCCGTGCCTCTGCCGAGCAGGCCGAGCTCTCTTGCCGCGGCGGGAGAGACGTCTATAATCCGGCTTCTGAGGTATGGGCCGCGATCGTTGATTCGCACGATAACTTCCCTCCCGTTGTCGAGATTGGTTACCCTGACCGTGGTTCCGAAAGGGAGGGTGCGGTGTGCGGCGGTAAAGTCCTGTACGCTGAAGCGTTCTCCGCTTGCAGTTCTTTTTCCGTGGAAGCGCTGGGAATAATAGGATGCCCGGCCTTCAGAAGCGAGCATGCCGCTGCTGCCGGAAACAGCCGTGGTCGCGGGTGTTTCGGACTGAAAAACAGGTTCGGCAGCACCGCAGGTAGCCGGGCGGAGTGCGACCAGAACGAGCAGTATTGCCGTGGCTGACGCAGACGGGAATTTGAACGTTTGCCGCATGATCCTGTTGTTTTCTGCCGGGTACCGAGCGCTCCGCTTCTCCTGGCAGCCTTTCAGGCAATTGGAGAGCGGCGCGATGCTCGATAGCAGTGCAGGTTTCTGAAAATGCTCTCTATCCGGAGTATGCGTCCGCGATTTGTTTATTGATGGCTTCCACGCGCACCTGGGCGGTTCCGGATCTGAACAGGCCGATCTCTTTGGCTGCTTCTGCCGAAAGATCGATTATTCTTCCCTTGATAAAAGGACCGCGGTCGTTGATGCGCACAATGACATCCTTGCCATTTCGGAGATTGGTGACCCTTACGCGGGTACCGAAAGGCAGGGAAGGATGCGCGGCGGTCAGTTCGTTCATGTCGAACGTTTCGCCGTTTGCTGTTTTTTTACCGTGAAACTGGTTTGCGTAATATGATGCCTTTCCTTCCGAAACCAGAAGAAAGCTTTGGGCTTTGTTTCTGCCCTCAGGACGGGAGTCGGCAAAAGCTGTGGAATGAATTGCTGATTCGAGCTGGTCTGATGAACCCGAAAAAGGCATGCTTGTCTGGCATGCGGAAAAGAGTAAACAGGTCAGTACGCCATAGATCGAAAAAGAGAAGATTTTTTTTTCATGTCTCATAAATGCTAAGGTTTAGCACTCTGTCCCTTAAACAAGATCGACAATAAGAACAGGTAAATTGAATAAAATTTCATTTAGTATTCATTGTTTTGACAACACTAAATATAGAGAATAATATTTTAAAGATGCAAATAAGGCACTAAAGCCGCTGATAGCGGTGCTTTCCGGAGGCATAAATGGCATTTTTCCTCAGAAATCCGGTCGGTTTTTCGTCCGGGTTTGTTACTTTACCATGCCGGTAAAGAGGAGATTGATAAGGGTTTTTTTTAAAAAAAATGAATATTATTCACAGGGCATCCATTGTTGCCGCTGTTTCGCTGCTGCTGCATACGACCACCGTGGTCGCCGAGACCGCAGATGAGTACATTGAGCTGGGTATCGGACTTGGACGACAAGGGCACGTTCAGGAGGCCATCGATTCTTTCAGCAGAGCCATCATGCTCGATCCCGAAAATGCTGGAGCGTATTACAACCGGGGACTCGCAAAATCCCTTGGAGGCGATGCCAGACAGGCTCTTGCCGATTATACCAGAGCGATTGATCTCGATCCGAAACTGCTCGGGGCGTATAACAACAGGGGATTTGCCCGTGCGGCTCTCGGGGATTTCAGGGGAGCAGTCGCCGATATTTCAAAAGCGATAGCGCTTGACCCTGCCATCCCGGAATTCTACAATAACCGGGGCACGGCCAGATCGGCACTTGGCGACTACAAGGGAGCTATTGCAGATTACTCCCGCTCGATACAGCTCAGTCCGCAGCTTGCCGGCGCATATAACAACCGGGGTCTTGCAAAAAGCCTCAGTGGCGACCACAGAGGAGCCATCAGTGATTTCTCGCTCGCTCTCGAACGGGACCAGGGATATGACGCAGCATGGTACAACCGCGGCAACGCCAGGGCGAACAGCGGTGATCTGAAGGGCGCCCTGGAAGATTACAACAAGGCGCTGATTCTCAATACCGGGCTGGTCGAGGCATACAACAACCGAGCCTGTACGAAGGCTGCGCTTGGCGATTACCAGGGCGCAATTGACGATATGAACCGGCTTCTTCAGATCAGACCGGAGAACGCCGAAGCCTATTACAACAGAGGGCTGGCCAGAAAACAGCTGGGAGATGCCGGCGGAGCGATCGAAGATATGCAGAAGGCCGCCAGTCTTGGCGATACGCTTTCCATCCAGGCGCTCAGGGCGCTGGGGAAGTAGGCTTCTTCCGGTCCTCGCTGCCGGTAAACTTTTTATATGACGCTGCCGGTTATAGCAAACGGTGTTTAACGCTTGGTAACGATTGCTGTGAGGTGCCTATGCGTCTTATTCTCATGACCGGCAAAGGCGGCGTCGGCAAAACATCCATGGCGGCTGCGACAGGGCTTCGCTGTGCGGAACTCGGCTACAAGACGCTGGTACTGAGCACCGACCCTGCCCATTCGCTTGCCGACAGCTTCGATATGCCTCTCGGGCATGAACCGGTAAGAGTTTCCGAGAACCTTTACGCTGCCGAGCTCGATGTGCTGCAGGAACTCGAACAGAACTGGGGGGCGGTAAAGCGTTACATCACGGAGGTGCTGCAGGCACGGGGGCTGGATGCCGTACAGGCCGATGAGTTGGCTATTTTGCCGGGAACCGATGAAATTTTCGGGCTTGTCAGGGTGTTCCGCCACCACCGGGAGGGGAGCTACGATGTGCTGATCATCGATTCGGCGCCTACCGGAACGGCTCTGAGACTTCTGAGCATTCCGGAAGTGACCGGCTGGTACATGCGCCGGTTTTACAGGCCGATGGAAAAAGTCGCGCTCTATCTTCGGCCACTCGTTGAACCGATTTTTCGCCCGATTGCGGGGTTTTCGCTTCCCGACAAGGCGCTGATGCAGATTCCCCATGAGTTCTATGAAAACATAGCGGCGCTCGGCGGCATTCTTACCGATAATACCGTTACCTCCGTACGGCTTGTTACCAACCCTGAAAAAATGGTGATCAAGGAGTCGTTGCGTGCGCATGCTTACCTGAGTCTCTACAATATCTCCGTCGATCTGGTCATCGCCAACAGAATCATCCCGCCCGAGGTCAACGATCCTTATTTTGTTTACTGGAAGGCGAACCAGGCAATCTACCGTCAGGAGATTATCGACAGTTTCAGCCCCCTGCCGGTCAAGGAGGTGCCGCTTTATTCCCGTGAAATCTGCGGTATGGATGCGCTGGAAAAACTCAGGGATTTTCTCTATCCGGACGGGGAGGACCCATCACAGGTATACTACCATAACCAGACCTTACGGGTGCTGAAGGTTGCGGACGGGTTTTCTCTCGAGCTGTATCTGCCCGGAATACCCAAAGAGCAGATACAGCTCAGCAAGAGCGGGGACGAGCTCAATATCCGGATCGGGAATCACCGGCGCAATATGGTGCTTCCCCAGTCGCTGGCTACACTGAAAACGGACGGTGCGGAAATGGAGGGCGAGCGTCTGGTGATCCGCTTTACCGAAAAACCCTGAAAACGGACGGTTATCGTACAATAAACCGCATTATTGCGGTTCCTGAAGCGACAAACTGTTTTGAATATCGGTTATCGATTGTAAATTAAAAGTTTAGGGTTTCACTATCATTCAACGCAGTCAAGCAGCCGGATGTCTATGCCGGAGAGGAGGTCAAGATGACGCAGTTCAGGGTTGGCGATGCCATTGTCTACCACAAGCCGAAAAGTTCGTTCTGCCCGGGTCCCAGAGCCAGGCAGGTTTATCCTCTCGAACACGGAGAGGAGTATCATTATGTGGTGGACAAGTTCTGGAAGGTAACGGATGTACATAATGACGGAACCATAGAGGTTACCACCCGTACCGGAAAAAAACATCGGCTTGAAGCCGGCGATCCCAATATCCGCAAGGCAGACATCTTTCAGCACCTCATGTACCGCAAACGGTTTCCGCAACTGGCGGAGATCAGGAAATAGCGGCTCGACAGATTTTCACTCCTCACCATCGCCGGCCGGTTCGGTTCCTGCACGAAGATGATGTGCTTCGGTATCGTACCAGAGCGGAGCGTCATGACGCAGCATGCTGATAACTACCTGAAATTCAGCAGGGTCTTTGAATACCCTGTTTTCTATCTGCTGGTTGTCCGAGTCATAGAAGGCTATGCGCCCTTCATGTTCGGTAATGTCCCATCTGCTGTAGTAGCTCGAAACGAGAATATTTGCCATAACCGGAATTTTTTCAGCTTTTTTCTTTCTGGTCGGGGGGGCGGCCGGGAGTCGGCCGCCCGTTTCCGGTATTCAGGGTTTCCTGAAAATCGCTCCTTTCGGAATGGCCCAGTCTGCAGTTGCATTTTTTCCTGAAGGAAGTATGGTTTCGGGAGTGATGATGGCATTCTTCAGGTTTGTGTCCATCATGTTGGCGCCCTTGAGTATGGCTCCCGAAAGATCGGCACCCTCTAAATCGGCGTCGAAGAGCGAGGTGCCGCTAAGATCGGCGCCGCGCAGGTTGGCCCCTGCGAGCATCGCTCCGTAAAGGTTTGCCCCTGTCAGATCTGCATTGCTCAGATCGGCTTCCCTGAGGAATGTCCGGTCGAAGTTTGCCTTCTGGAGCTTTGCTCCCTGCAGTTTTGCCCCTTTCATGTCGGCTTTCTGGAAATTCGATCCGCTGAAATCCGCGCCGTTGAGAAGCGCCTCGTCGAGGTTGGCATCCTCGAAATCCGATCCTGCCATCGATGCCTGCTGCAGGTTCACTCCCCTGAGCCTGGCATTCTCCAGTTTTTCCTGTTTGAGGGTTATCGGCAGTTCCGGATTTTTGGATCTCATGCTGTTCCATGTCTCCACGTCGTCAATAAGGAGCGCCTGCTGTTTTTCCCTGCTTTGCGGTGCGTTTTTTACGCTTCCTGAACGGTTTTTCGCAGAGGTTCCGTCATCTTCCGGCTGATCCGACAGGTATACCGGTTCGGGGGGCGTCAGGTAGACCGGCGGAGCGGTTTCGGGTTCGCTGACAAAGCGGGCCTTGCGCATGGAGGCCCAGGATCTCGTCGCTTTATCGCCGGAAGCGGTGATGGTGTTGCCGGAAACCGAGGCTCCGTTGAGGTCGGCAGTGTCCAGGAACTGCGCGCCCTTGAAATTGGCGCCTTTCAGATTCGAGTGCTGCAGATTGGTTTCGAAAAGAACCGTACCGGCAAGGTTAGCTCCGGAAAGATCCGCGGCCTCAAGCTGACTCCATCTGAGGTTGACTCCCTGCAGGTTAGCCCTGCTGAGAGAGGCTCCTTTCATGAACGACTCCTTGAGATTCGCCTTGACGAGAGACGCTCCGCTTAAATCAGCCTCTTTCATGTCGGCTTTCTTGATGAAGGCCATGGAGAGATTCGTTCGCTGCAGGTTAGCCCTGTTGAGGTTTGCTCCGCTCAGTTCCGCCCGTACCAGCGAGACGTTGCTGAGATTTGCCCCTTCGAGGTTGGCGTCATCCAGTTTTGCCTTGTTCAGATCGATGGTTTTTCCGGGATTGGACTGCCGTGCGGCATGCCATTGTTCCCGGTTGTTGATGAGCATTTTTATTGCCTCGGGATCGGCAGCCAGGCCGGGAGTCGGAGCGGTACAAAAGCAGGCCGCAAGCAGAAAAGCCTGCGCAAGGGAGCGTTTCAGGTTCATGCCGGGAGTGTTGATGCCCGAACGATGCGTCTTGCTGTCAGTCGCTGCGTTCGTGCGGTGATAAGGGTTATGGTTACGGTAAAAGTAAGGAAAATGCCGGTAAGTAGTGAAACTTTCTTCTTTGAATGGTGATTGTATAATATACGGATAAAATTTATCTGGATTCATTAAAGGAGCTTCAATTATGGACGGAAAGTCATCATATAAAGGCAGGGTGCTTGTTGCCGGAGCGACAGGCAAAACCGGACAGTGGGTTGTAAAGCGTCTGCAGCATTATGGTATTCCGGTTCGCGTACTTGTGAGATCATTCGAAAAAGCCGCGATGTTCGGCAGCGGTGTCGAGGTTGCCGTGGGACATGTGCAGAATACGGAGGAGATTGCCGCCGCTGTAAAGGGCTGCGACGCCGTCATTTCCGCTCTTGGATCGAGTTCTTTTTTCGGAGAGGCATCGCCGCAGGAGGTTGACCGGGATGGAGTTATCCGGCTTGCCGACGAGGCATTGAAGGCTGGCGTGACGCATTTTGCCATGGTCAGTTCCATTGCGGTAACCAAATGGTACCACCCCCTGAATCTTTTTGCAGGGGTGCTTTCCATGAAGTATGCTGCCGAAGAGCATGTCAGATCGGTATTTTCCCGTGAAGGCCGGAGTTATACCATTGTCCGTCCGGGAGGGCTGAAGGATGGGGAGCCACTCATGTTCAGGCTTCACGTGGATGAGGGAGACCGGATATGGAACGGGTGGACGAACCGTTCCGATGTTGCCGAACTGCTTGTGCTTTCGCTGTGGAATGGCAAGGCCCGAAACAGAACCTTCGAGGTGATCAGCGAATCCGGCGAGGTTCAGGAGAGTCTCGAACGGTATTACGACAGGCTGGCGGGTTAGTGCAGCATGGCTGAAACGGTAAAGCCCTCCGAGTGGAGGGCTTTATTGAAATCCGGAAAATCTGTTTCTGCAGCGAAATCAGTCCTTGAACCTGCGCTCGACATCCTTGTTGGGTACCGCATATCCCGACGTGTCGGGGGAAGAGCCTCTCAGCCCTGCGGATGCTCCGCCGCCACCGTAAAGATGAGGGTATGCATTGGCTCCAAGCCGTTTTGTGGTTTTGCCGATGTTTTCCAGGGCATCGCCAACAACCCACCAGTGGCCGTCAATGAACACCTCCAGAAACCTCCCGTATGCTTCGGCACCCTGAACGAATGCTCCTGAATTATTGCTCATTTTTTCTGTTCTTAGTGGTTTGCATATCGATTGTCCCGACCGCATCCTGTTGCAGTGTCAACATCCGGCAGGCGCTTTTTTCAAAGTAAAAAAATATTTCTCGACTGCCAAAGGCTTTTTATCGACCGCACGGGCGGTCAATCGACCCTGTTTTTACAGGTTTCTGATGATGTCGAGCAGCTCCTGCCGTCCGAACGGTTTGCAGAGAGATGCGTCTGCGCCCATCATCAGGGCGAGGTTCAGGTAGTTTTCCGGAATGCATATTCCTCCGCCCGAGATGGCGACGATTTTCGTTGCGGGAGATTGTTTTTTTACCTCTCTGATGGTTTCAATGCCCTCCTTTTCGGGCATGAGCATGTCGGTAACGATCAGGTCGAAAGGTCCCCTGCAGTTCAGCTGCTTCGTGCCTTCAAGACCATTGCACGCCTCCACGACGGAGTGCCCTTCATCAGCCAGGATCAGGCTGATCATGTTTCTGATGTCCGCATCGTCTTCAATCACCAGGACGTTCATGATGTTTTTCCGGAGAGGTTCTGATAGAGAGCTTTTCTGACAGCTGCGGCCAGTTCGCTGAACGCAACCGGTTTTACCAGCACGGTACTGATGTCGGACAGCCGCAGCTGTTCCCGGTCGATATCCTTGTCATTGCCGGCGATGATGATGACCGGGACGCCTGGTTGTGCCGCGCGGACTTTTTCTGCAACGTCGAAACCGTTCATCTCCGGCATGAAAAGGTCGGTGATGACCAGTTCGAAGCCCGAGGGATTTTCCGAAAAGAGGGTTACCGCCTGGACGCTGTCGTTGCCGGTTACGGCGTGATAGCCGAGCTGGTCGAGCATGTGGCTGATGGTTTCGGTGACGGCCGTTTCATCGTCGATCACCAGAATAGATTCATTTTCGCTGCCGGCGACGGCGTTTTCCGGTTTTTCACTGCAGATGTTCCGGTTGCCCAGGGGAAAGTAGACGTGAACGGCGGTTCCCTTGCCGGGTTTGCTGTGAATGGTGATGGTCCCGTGGTGACTCTGAATGATGCCGTGAACAACCGACAGGCCGAGTCCGGTTCCCTTGTCAGGAGGTTTCGTGCTGAAAAAAGGCTCGAAAATCCGTTCGAGATTTTTCTTGCTGATCCCGATACCGGTATCGCATATGGTCAGGCGGATATACTCCTGCCCCGGCTTCAGCCCCGGCCAGGCTTTTGCCATCCTGAGGGTAGAGTGGACGGGCTTCAGTCCGACGGTCAGCGTTCCGCCCTTTTTCTGCATCGCCTGAACGGCATTGGTGCAGAGGTTCATGACGACCTGATGCATCTGTTCGGGATCGGCGAGAATTTCCGCACAGGGGACTGAGAGGAGCTGGCGTACGGATATCCCTGCCGGGATTGACGGTATCAGGAGCGACATCACGTCGGTGACGATGGGGTGAAGGCTGACGGGTTTCTGCTGCTGGGCGGCCTGCCTGTTGAAGGTGAGTATCTGTGCGATGAGTTTTTTTGCCCTGTGGGCAGCCTTGACGATCGAGTCAAGGTACTGGTTGTTCGGATCCGATGCGATCATTCTCAGCTTGGCCATCTCTGCATAGCCGAGGATCGGGGTGAGAATGTTGTTGAAGTCGTGAGCGATTCCTGCGGCGAGGGTTCCTATGGTTTCAAGTTTCTGGGCCTGGCGAAGCTGTTCCTCGAGTTTTTCTTTCTGCGTTTCCGCTTTCTTGTAATTGGTTATGTCGAGAAATACCGTCTGCGTTGCCGGAGTCCGGTTGTATTCGATGGCGGTACTGTGAACGGCAACCCAGACGAAACTGCCGTTTTTGTGCAGGATTCTGTAGTCTCTGCGAGGCTTCTTTTTCTTTCCCGCCAGCCGTTTTCTGAACTGCGCGAAAAAAATGTCGCGGTCTTCAGGGTGAACCATGTCGGAGACCTGCCGGGCACTCAGGCCGACCAGCTCCTCTGGAGTGTAACCCGTGATCGCCTCCATGGGCTGACTGGCATAGGAAATCCTCAGCGGGTCGTCCTGCGCGATGATTACCCCCTGAATCGAACCCTCGACGAGCTTCCGGTATTTTTCCTCGCTCTGCTGCAGGGCATGCTCGATGCTCCTTTTTTCCGTTATATCCTCGTTCAGGGCTATGAAGTGGCTTATTTCTCCTCCGGCCTCCGTAATCGGGCCAATGGTAGTCTTTTCCCAGAAGAGTTCGCCGTTCTTTTTCCTGCTGTGGAACTCCCCCTGCCAGACAGCTCCTTCCGAAATGGTTTTCCAGATGTTCCGGTAGTACTCATCGGGCCGTTCAGGGGTTTTGAACATGCGCAGATTGCGGCCAGCAACCTCGCCGGCCCGGTATCCCGTTGTGTTGACGAAGGCCGGATTGACATACTCGATATCGCCCTCTTTATCGGTGATGATGATGGAGATCGGGCTCTGTTCCACGGCGGCGGAGAGTTTGCGAAGCTGCAGTTCGATCTGTTTTCGCTCCGTGATGTCGATGCAGGTGATGAAAAAGGCAGCTTCGCCTTCGTAGTCGAAGGGGTAGACCTTGTAGTGCAGCCATATCTGCTTCCCGTTTTTTCTTTTGATACGGGTTTCAAAATTTTCCAGAATGCCGTTTTTCCGCAACAGGGCGATGAGGCGATCACGTTCGTCGGGGTCCACATAAAACTGTCGGGAATTAAGCCGGACGATCTCTTCCTGGCTGTAGCCTACGATATTGCACAGAGCCTTGTTCGCGACGTGGATTTTTCCCTTTGCATTGGTGATGGCTACGCCGAGGAACATGTTGTCGAAAAGGAAGCGGTATCTCTCCTCGGAAGCTTTTTTTGCGTTTTCCGCGTTTTTTCGTTCGGTTATATCGGTTATGAATCCTTCCAGAAAGATTCCTTCACCGGGCTCCTCAACGCCGAGCCCTTTTTCCCAGACATGCTTTGTCGAACCCTCAGCGGTTATGATGCGGTACTCGATTTCGAAAGGCTTTTTTTTCTTCAGGGCTTTTCCGACCGCCGTCGAGATTCCCGGGAGGTCATCGGGATGAACCAGATCGGTGAATGCCTTTTTCCGGTTGTGGATCAGGTCATCAGCGGGATATCCGGTAAGGGCAAGGCATCCGTTGCTGATGAATTCCATGGTCCAGAACAGGTCGTTTCTGCACCGATAGGCTATGCCAGGGATGTTGTCCATCAGGTTCGCCAGCTGCCTTTCCGAGTAGCGGAGAGCCTCTTCGGCGTTTTTCTGATCGATGAGGGTGTGCTCTATGGCGTAAACGAACTGTCGTCCGTTTTCGGTGACCATTTCGGTGGTTATTCTTACCGGAAAGGTAGAGCCGTTTTTCCGGAGAGCGTCGCATTCGAACGGCCGGTGCTTATTCGAAAGGGCCCGGCCGATCTGTTCCGTCACGAATTTCCGGTGATGCCGGGCAAAGAGGGAGGTGAAGGGCTGATGCTTCAGTTCCTTCTCCGTAAAGCCGTGTATGGCGCAGGCGGCAGGATTTGCGGTTTCTATGGCCGGACCGCCGTCGTGCGACGGGTCGACGACCACCAGATAATGGGGGGCGTGCTCGACAAAGGCGAAAAAGTTTTTTCTGAGCCCGATCAGGGGTTTTTCAGCATCATCCTGTCGGTCAGCTCTGTTGCCGCACAGCGAAAGCTGCTTTTTCAACGAGGCTATCTCGTCCTGCAGTTCAGCCTTTGTTTTGTTGCGCTCTGACACAGGGGTTCCGGCTTATGGGCTGCTCTTTTTTTTAAAGATACGATATGCCGTCATTATCGCAATCAGGACTTTGCATTCATTTCAGGTTTGATGCTTTTGATCAGGATATCGGCAAGCAGGGTTATCAGAATGTTGACGGAGACCGAAATGATGATGTACCAGGTCCAGGCGATTCCGTTCATCTTCAGGATAAAGACTATCCCCATGCTTGCAAGCAGGCCTGACGCCAGGCTTGCGGGATGAAAGTTCCGTTTGCTTTTCGAGAGCAGGAAGAGGCCGAGCAGCCCTCCGTAGGTAAAGGATGCTATTTCAAGACCGACCATTATGATTGCTTTGTCGTTTTCGTCGAACAGCAGGGCTATTCCGATAAGCACGGCAGCCCATCCTGCGCTGATGATTCTGGAGAGGTTCAGCGACGCCCGTCCGCCCATCAGATCGGTAACGGTCGATGCGGCAAGGGAGTTGATCGAGGATGCTATGGTGGACATTGCGGCTGAAAGAATGCCCGCCAGCAGCAGACCCTTGAGTCCGGACGGCAGGTAGTCGACGATAAACGTGGCGAACTCCCTGTCCTTTTCGGTTACGGCGCCCTGCATGAACAGATACATGAGCGATCCTGCCAGCAGGAAGATCATGAATTGCACGAATACGAAAAGGCCGCTGCCGATCAGGGCTTTTCGTGCCGAGCCGAGGTCGCTGCAGCCGAGTACCCGCTGCACCATCATGTAATCGACACCGTGAGATGCCAGGGAGAGAAACACGCCTCCGAGAAAGGCGCCGCCGAAAGCCATGGGATTGAAAAGCAGGTCGCCGCTCATGTTGAACATGGTGAGCTTTCCTGCAGCCGCAAGGGAGCCGAGTATCTGCGGCAAGCTGTCATCGAGCTGGAGCAGGATAAAGACAATGGATATGATGCCTCCGAGGAGGTAGAGCCCGAACTGGATGCTGTCGAGCCAGACTACGGTTTTCAGGCCGCCCGAAATCGTGTAGATCAGCGTTACTGCACCGATAAGGAGTACTGCGACCGGAAGCGACCAGCCGGTCACAACCTGCACGACAACGCCGGTAGCCAGAAACCTGACGCCGTCGCCGAGGATTCGGGTTACAAGAAAGACGACCGAGGCAAGCTTCTGCATGCCGGTGCCGAATCTCTCGCCGATGATTTCATAAATGGAGCTGACGCCGTTTTTAAAGTACATCGGCAGGAGAAAAGAGCTTACCAGCACCCGGCCCAGGATATAGCCGAGAGGCAGCTGCAGGAAGGTCCAGTCGCCTCTGTAGGCAAGTCCCGGCACGCTGACGAAAGTCAGTACAGATGTTTCCGTCGCGACAATGGAGAGCATGGCGACGACCCAGGGCAGCTTGTGGCCGCCGAGAAAGTAGTCTCCGGTGTTCTTGTTGCTCTTGCCCTGCCAGAGGCCGAGCAGGATATTTCCGGCAAGGAAAAGGATGACGATGGCAATATCGGCAGCATGCATGGAGAGTGGGTTTTCAGGTCGTCATTGATAAAGGTGGTAGTGCTTTTTTGTTTCGGTGAAGGTTCGTTCGTCGGTCTCCCACGATGCGATCAGCGAAGCGGCGTCGCATCCGTCGAGTATCGAGGTGCGGATGGCGCTGTTCCCGGCAAGCAGATCGAAGGCCGGGATGGTGTCGTTGAATTCGTAAATGCCGCCGAGGAACTGCAGGTCGTCGGGATAAAGCTTCTGTAGTGCGGCCGTGAGGGCAACGGCGGCGGCGAAAGGCCTGAACCTGTCGTGGTCGGCGACGTGCAGCCAGATGCCGCCGATAACCGAGCCGCTGAACTTGTGGAAAGTCGGCCTGAACCATGTCGGCCTCATGCGGAGTCCCTCGAATCCAGGTCCCTTGCATTGCTCCATCAGATCGTCGGGGCGAACGAATGGCGCTCCGAAGAGCTGAAAAGGGGTTGTGGTGCCCCGGCCTTCCGAAACATTGAGCCCCTCGAACAGGCACATTCCGGGATATACCGCAGCGGTTTCAACGCTCGGCATGTTCGGCGAAGGAGGTACCCAGGGGAGTCCGGTTTCAGGGAAGCGCATGTCGCGCCGCCACCCTCTCATGCCGAGAACCGTGAGCCGGACGTCGAGTTTTTTCCAGTCGCGGTAGAGCAGGGCCAGTTCTCCGGGTGTCATGCCGTGACGGACCGGAACGGGAAATATCCCGACAAAAGATCGGTATGCCTGATCGAGCAGCGGCCCCTCAACGATGGCGCCTCCAAGAGGATTGGGACGGTCGAGCACCATGATCTCCAGATCCCTGCCGGCAGCAGCTTCCATGAAGAGTGCCAGCGTGTTGACATAGGTATAGTAGCGCGAGCCGACATCCTGAATGTCGAAAAGGATCAGGTCGAGGTCTTCAAGCATGCTGCCGTCGGGTATCAGTGTTTCGGCGGAGCTGCCGTAAAGGCTTGCAAGTTCGATGCCGGGCACCGGCTGACAGCCGACGGCGATCTGGTCCTGCTCGGTGGCGAAAAGACCGTGCTCCGGAGAAAAAATCCGTCGGATGTTCAGCCCTTTTTCCCTGAGTACATCCCACGAGTAACAGAGATCGGCGGTTACCGAAGTCTGGTTCACGATCATGCCGATGTTTCTCTGACGGTACTGCCCGATATTGTCGAGCAGGATATCCAGACCGGTTGCTATCATGGTTGCGAGTGTTGCGTTTTTATTTGTTCAGCAGGCAAGAAAGACGGTGCTGCAGCGGTCCCGGATGGCGGAGCTGAGCGTTTCCCCGGGCTCGACAACTGCACCCGGCAGGAGCACCGAGTTTTCAACTGCAGCGCCCCGGCCGACAGTGCACCCGCTGCCGACACAGGAGCGTACGACGCTCGCTCCGGCATCGATCGCGGCATCGGCTGCGATGCGGCGGGGCATCATGCCGATGGCGGCCCGCACTCTTCCGGCAAGCAGCTCGGGAAGCATGCCCGTGGCCGTGTTGGCCCTGCAGTAGCTTTCGAGCGTTCCGATATCCATCCACGATCCGCCGTGCAGGTATGCGCCAAGTCCTCCGCTGTCGATGAGGCCGGTGAATCCGGTATCGACGATGCTCGAAAACCCCTTTTTCAGGTGAGCGAAAATTGCCGGACTGAGCACGGCTGTACCGGTATAGATAAGCGAGGAGAGGAGGCCGGTAAGGCGCATGTTCCTGAAATCCCTGACAAGGCCGTTTTCGACACCGACGGCTCCGATAGTGCCCGCATCGGGCGTTTCATACAGGGCCAGCGTTCCGGCAACACCCGACATGCGGTGGCTGCCGACAAGTGCCGCGAAGTCGATATCGGAGATAATATCGCTGTTTACGAGCAGAAAATCGTCGTCTTCAAGCAGGGGTTCACATTTTTTCAGACCGCCGCCCGTGCCGAGTATCGACGTTTCTTCCGAAAAGGTGATGCGTAATTTCCCGAAATCGAAAGCATCGACCGCTTTACGGATTTCAGCGGCGTGGTGGTGAATGTTGCAGACGATTTCGGTGACACCCGACTCCTTGAGCAGCGCGAAGGCATAAAAGAGGGACGGAACGTTGAGAACGGGTATCAGGGGCTTGGGGCAGTGCTCGGTAAACGGTCTGAGGCGTGTACCGAAACCGGCGGCAAGGACAAGTGCTTTCATCGGGGGCCTGTTTTTTCAAGGAGCGACTGCAGCAGCACTCCTGCTTTTTTCAGCTCCATGCGGGATTCGATATAGTCTGAAAGGTATGCCAGCGTCGGAGGGATCGATGTTTCATACTGTGTTTTGCCGAGAGCCGCAGTCTGATAACAGAAGGTGCCGAGAGCCTTTACATTGCGCTGGAACGCCATCAGGTCGAAAAGGTAGAGATATTCGTCGAGGCTCATCGTCATGGCGTCGCGGCCCTGAAGCGTCATGAAATGACGGGTTTTCAGTTCGTTGCCGAGAGCCGGATCGAGTACGACATAGGAGTCGCGGATAAGCGAGACGGCATCGTACTGGGGCAGCCCCATGCGGGCATCCTGAAAATCGATGATAACCGGCTTGCCCTTATGGATCATGATGTTTCGGCTGTGAAAATCGCGGTGATTCAGCACGAAATGCTTCGGTTGAACGAGAATTTCCGTTATGGTTTCGAATTCGCGGCGAAGCTCACCGGCTTTGCTGCGGTCGAAATCCGCTTTGAAATAGCCGAGCAGTGCGTGTTCGATGAAAAAATCGAATTCAAACATCAGTTTTTCCCTGTCGAAGCTGAGCCTGAAGGGCAGTCGGTCGGGGTTCCCCGTTATGGACTGGATGCGGGCAAGCGTGTCAATCACCTCCCGGTAGATTTCCGGAGCGGAGTACTGTTTTTCCCCGGAAACGATGTCCTGCAGCTGAACCGTTCCGCAGTCCTCTATCAGTAGAAGGCCTTCTCCGGCATTGACGGCAAGGACTTCCGGAACCGGCAGGTTGTGGCCGCGCATGAGATCGTACACGATCAGGAACGGGTAGTCGTCCGGGTTCGCTTCACGGAGCAGTGGGTCGCAGCAGGCGATTGCGCTGCCGTCCGGGCCGGAGACCCTGTAATAGCTTCGGGTGGAGGCATCGCCCTGTATTGGCGTTATATGAAGCTGATTCCGATCTTCCGGGCTGTAGAAGCCCCGTATATGGTACTCGGTGTTCATACTGGAGCGTGTAAGGATGCCGTGTGTCGGCAAAGGTCAGCGAAAATCAGATACCTCGACAGGTTTTCCCGGCAGCAAGACAAAAAAAAAGCACCTTATCCCTCAAGGCATAAGGTGCTTCAGGAAAAAGGCGTTGCTTACTTTTTCGGAGCAACAGCTGAAGAGACGCTCTGCAGAACCTGGGTAGCGGTAGCTGCGAAGTTTCCGATCAGGTCGGTTGCTGTTTTTGCAAGCGGTTCTGCTACGTTGGCAAGAACCTTGAGGCTGTTGTTCATGAGGTCAAGCTGAAGCTGGAAGAGCTTGCCGGCGGTTTCAACAAGATTGTTGACTGCGCCCTGAACATCGATGTTTGATCCGTTTGACATGATGCTTTATGGTTTGAGTTTGAGAAAGAGTTTAAGGGAGAATATCCGTAACCGACATTGCCCTGGACATATTTGTTTGAAGCTAACTAATTTTCCGATGCGGAACAAATAAAAAACCGGCAGGAAACCATGAAAGATCAAGGGGTTAGATCATTGGAATCCTCTCTCCGGCATTGCAATGGCAGGGCCTGGGGGATTCCTGCGTCCTATCCGGCTTTTTTCTGGCCGGAATTTTTTCCTATGAATTTGTTCAGCAGCAGCACGATGAAAATACCGCTGATAAAAAAAGCCACAGGGGCTACGATCGTCGTATAATTGAATGATTCCTGCATAAGAGAGGCATTGAAGGCGTGAACTGAACGGATCGGCAATGACGGACGGTCCTGCCGTTACAGGATAATAAGAAAAATCCGGCAAATAGATAAGCTGTCCGGAAGGGTTCTCCGCTTTCTGTTCTTTACCGGTTTTTGCAGGGAACTCTTGAAATAGCGTCACTGTTCCTTTGAAGATTTCTCGATTCATCATTTATTACAGGTTTACAAGTAAATCAAGTGTTGACTGACTATGGAGGTTGTTGGAAAAAGCAAGGCCAAGGTGGTTATAGAATCATGTCTGCATGACTCTTCCCGGTATTTTGCCGATCATACAAGAATTATCAGATGCAATCCCTACTGTACCAGCGTTGTTCATCTGAAGGAGCTGGGCATCTACAAATGGATATTTCAGGCCAAGGACCCGAGAAACAATCCCATAACCGCGATTTTCTTCGTCGAGCAGGTCGAGGAGCCGCTCGATCACCATTCGCCTGCAGTGGTTCCGCATGAAGTAGCCCGGCACCTTCCGACGGGGGCAAGGTGCATCAGGTGGGCTCATGCTCAGAATACACCGCATATCGACATCGAAGATAACCACACCTTTGTCGGTCGGGCCAATACGCGTATCTGTCTGTACCATCTGGACGAAGGGAAAACCGAAGTGCACTTCGAGACCGATATCGCACTGGATTTCACGCTTTCGTTTCCCCTGAACATGATGCCTGAAGGGATCATAAAGTTCATGAGTGAAACCATCATGTCCCAGATCATGCAGCAGGCAACCGAGAGCATGCTCTGCCAGGTACAGGCCGATATCTGCTGCTCGACAGCTGAGCTTGCCGTTGAGGGGGGGGCCCGCTAAGCAGTTCCCTCTTTTGGCTTTTAATACTTTTTTTTGTACTTTTTATACCCTAACCGGGTATAGGTATGCCGGCGCCGGGTATGCAGATTTATGCGATGTTTTTCATCAAAAGGGCTTGAAGCGTATGGACGATGTGATTGTACGGCTGAAAAAGGTAGCCGGTCAGGTAGAGGCTCTTGTCAGGATGATCGAGAGCTCGCAGGGATGTGAAAAGGTCATCATACAGTTTCAGGCAGCAAAAGCCGCGCTTGACAAGACCTATTCCCTTGTTCTCGACAGAAGTCTGAAAGAGTGCATGAGCCGTAACGACTCGGAAAATGTGGCACGGATTTTAAAACTCATCTCAAAACAGTAAAACACCATGAAGGTATACCAGGTACTGACCGGTATCTGTCTGTGCGGAGCGCTTCTCTCGCCCGGCCAGGCAGCTGCAGGCAGCAGAACCGTGAGGCTTTCGCTTGAAGATGCGGTGCGCATGGCCCGTGAAAACAATTACACGATCAGGGCGGCACGCAGCCGGGTTGACCAGGCCGAGGCGAAAATCACCCAGTCCCGCCAGTCCTACCTGCCGAAAGTAACGCTGTCTGAGACCTTTCTTGTGACCAACGATCCAGGTGCGGCACTTGTTCTGAAGCTGCAGCAGAACAGTGTCACGATGGCCGATTTCAATCCTGAAAAACTCAACAACGCCGATACGATCAACGACTTCAATACGTCGCTGCAGGTTATACAGCCCATATTCAACGCCGATGCGGCAATTGGCCGCAAGGTCGCTTCGACCTCAAAGAAGGCCCAGGAGCTCATGACGGCAAGAACGGCGGAAGCCATTGAGCTGCAGGTCAGCAAGGTTTATTACGGCCTGATCCTCGCCCGGAAAAACATCGAGGCCATCGACCAGTCCATTGGCACCATGAGCGGGCACAGCCGCGAGGCGGCGAAAGCGTATAGTGTGGGGCTGCTGACAAAATCCGACAAACTTTCCACCGAGGTGAGGCTTGCCGAGCTCAACGAGCAGAAACTCATGCTTCACGACGCCATAAAGAATGCGACCGACGCCCTTAAAGTGCTGCTGAATCTCGAGCAGGACGTCAACGTCATTCCTTCCGGCGATTTCGTTGTCGGCAAGGGAGTGCCTTCGGTCGATGAGGCGGCAGTGCCTGAAAACCGGTCCGACCTCATGGCCATGCAGACCTACCGGGAGATCGCCCGGCAGCAGGGAGATATGGCAAGGGCATCGAGGCTTCCGAGAGTGAACGGTTTTCTCAGAACCGACCTGCACAGCGACAATGTTTTCAGCGGCGGTTCGAGCTGGTCGATGGGGGTGAACATGCAGTGGGATATTTTCGACGGCATGGCCTCGGAAGGCCGGATCCAGGAAGCGAAAGCAAGGGAACTCGAAGCGCGATACTCTTACGAGGCGGCCCGCAGCGGCAGTCTTGCGGAGATCAGGAAAGCTGCTCGTGAAATGAAAACGGCCAAGGCCAGAATGGCCGTTGCCCAGCAGGCGCTCGAGGAGGCGCGGGTGAGTCTCGATTATATCGGAACCCAGTTCAAAACCGGTATGGCCATGACCTTCGAGCTGCTGATGCGTGAAGGAGCCTACACCTATGCGAAGCTGCGCCTCAACCAGGCGCGCCACGACTTCTGCATAGCCAGAAGCGAGTACGACTACTACTCGGGAAAATAGCGCAACAGCTGAATGTTTATCATAAACGGACGGGAAACCGGATTGAGCATTATGGATATAAGGATGATCAGACTGTTTCTTTTTGCCGTACTCTTCAGCATTGTGACGGGGTGCGGAAAAGAGGATCCGAAGTCTCAGGCAATCGTGAAGCCGGCCACTCCCTTGGCGGTGGAAAGCATTGTTACCGTCGGGGAGAGTTCCGGTCGTGAGGGAACGTCAACGCTCACCGTTCCCGGAGGAGCGGTGTTTCACCAGGGGGAGCTGGCAGGGGTTTATGTCGTTGATGGCGAGGATCGGCTTACCGTTCGGTGGGTACGGACCGGCCGTACCGTCAACGGCTCAGTTGTCATTCTCGGAGGTCTCGATGCGGGAGAGAGGATTGTCGGCAGGTATAACCGGTCGCTCCGGGAGGGAGCGCTGGTGAAAGAGCAGGTTTCAGAAACAAAAGAGATTCAGTCCAATGAATGAAGGTATTGCAGGCAGGCTTGCCAGGCAGTTCATCAACTCGAAGATAACGCCGCTTCTGATGGTGGCCTCGCTTCTTGTAGGCGTGATCGCAACGTTCATGACGCCGAGGGAGGAGGAACCGCAGATTGTCGTTCCGATGGTGGACATCTACATTCCCTATCCCGGTGCGCCCCCCTCCGAGGTCGAAGAACGTGTCGCCAAGCCGTTCGAGCGTTCGCTGACCGAAATTCCCGGCGTTGACTATGTCTATTCAACCTCCATGCCGGATTTTGCGCTGGTGACGGTTCGCTTCGACGTGGGTCAGAATACCGAGGAGAGCATGGTCAAGCTCTGGGCAACCCTCATGAAGAACATGGACAAGATGCCTCAGGGGGTACAGATGCCGCTCATGAAAAAGGTGGCCATCGACGATGTTCCGGTGCTGAACCTGACCATGTGGAGCAAGAGCAGGGACCCCTATCAGCTCAGAAAGACCGCCATGGATGTTGCCGATGAACTGAAAAAGACCGAAAATATAGGTGACGTCGACATCAAGGGGGGGCTGAGGCGACAGGTGCGCATTCTTCTGGACAAGCAGAAGCTGCTGCAGTACAACGTAAGCGCCCTGCAGATCGCCCGCCAGGTGCAGATGGCAAACAGCCAGATGCCTTCCGGCGATTTCAGGCAGCAGAACAGCGAAATTCTTGTCCGCTCGGGTAGTTTCCTGGAAAGCGCCTCCGATGTCGGCAACATCGTTGTCGGTATTTACGGCGCATCGCCGGTCTACCTGAGCAGTGTCGCCCGTATTGTCGATGGGCCCGAAGAGGTCAGCAACTACAACTTTTTCGGCTGGGGATCGGCTTCGGAGTCCAAAGACCGCGGCGAATATCCGGCCGTCACCCTGACGGTGGCGAAGCGCAAGGGAGCCGATGCCTCGGTGCTTGCCGAAAAGGTTGTTGCCAAGGTCGATCAGCTCAAGGGATCGGTCATCCCGGCCTCCATTACCGTTACCGAAACAAGGAACTACGGCGAGAGTGCGACGGAGAAGGTGTTCACGCTGCTCGAACATCTCATCATCGCCATTGTTGCGGTGACGATCGTCGTGGGTCTTTTCCTTGGATGGCGGGGCGCGCTGGTGAATTTCGTTTCCGTGCCGATTACCTTCGCCCTGACCCTTCTTGTTTATTACCTGTTCGATTACTCCCTGAACCGGGTGACGCTTTTCGCACTGATTTTCGTGACCGGTATCGTTGTCGATGACTCGATCATCATTGCCGAGAACATTCACCGCCATTTCGCCATGAAGCGTCAGCCGAAACTGCAGGCGGCCATAACGGCGGTCAGCGAGGTCGGCAATCCCACGATTCTGGCAACCTTTACGGTTATCGCCGCCGTGCTGCCGATGGTGTTCGTTTCCGGACTGATGGGCCCATACATGAGTCCGATGCCGATCGGAGCTTCGCTGGCCATGATCTTTTCGCTCCTGATCGCCCTGATCGTAACCCCGTGGCTTTCCTACAGACTGCTGAAAGTCGAGGACGGAGGGCATGCGGAGTATGACATCACGAAGACCGGCTACTACAGGCTGTTTGAAAAGATTCTCTCTCCGCTGCTCGACAACAGCTTCATGCGTCTGATTGCATTTGCCGGAGTCGGTCTGCTGCTTGCCGGCGCGATCATCCTGATACCGCTTAAAGCCGTGCAGATGAAAATGCTGCCGTTCGACAACAAGAACGAGTTCCAGGTTATCGTCGATATGCCGGAAGGCACCGCCCTGGAACGGACGGCAAGGGTTGCCAAGGAGATTTCAGCATATCTGAAAACGGTGCCGGAGGTCAGCAGCTACCAGTACTATGTCGGAACCAGCGCGCCGATAAATTTCAACGGCCTCGTCCGCCACTACTATCTGCGTCAGGCATCCAATCTTGCCGACATTCAGGTCAATCTTGTCCATAAGGGAGAGCGCAAGGACCAGAGCCACGATATCGCCAAAAGGGTCCGTTCCGGAGTCCAGAAGATCGCCCTGAAGTACGGTGGCAATGCGAAAATTGTGGAAATTCCTCCAGGCCCTCCGGTGCTCTCGACCATCGTGGCGGAGATATACGGACCTTCGCAGAAAGAGCAGATCGCGCTTGCAAAAGAGGTTAAGCGGGTTTTTTCCGAGACTCCGGGTGTGGTTGATGTCGACTGGCTTCTGGAGGACGACCAGAAGGTCTACAACCTGGTGGTCAACAAGGAGCGGGCGGCGTTTCGCGGCGTCTCCACCGAGCAGATCGCCCAGACGCTGCGCATGTCGCTCAGCGGCATGGATGTCGGTGTGCTGCATACGCAGAATGTCAAGGAGCCGGTCATGATACAGGTGCGGCTGCCTCAAGCCGACCGGACCTCTCTCAGGGATCTTTCCGGCATCTTTGTCCAGTCGCAGGGAATGGGGTCCCTCACCACCCGTCTGCGCGCCGGAGAGATGATTCCGCTGTCGGAGCTGGTGAAGGTCGAGGAAAAAATACAGGACAAGAGCATCTACCGCAAGGATCTCCGCCGGGTGCTCTATGTAACGGCCGATGTTGCCGGTGCGACGGAAAGCCCGGTCTACGCCATGCTCGACATGGACAAAAAAATCCGGCAGATCAAGGTTCCCGGCGGTTACAGCATCAACCCGCTCTATACCTCGAATCCTGCCGTCGAGGATAGACTCGCCATGAAATGGGACGGGGAGTGGCAGATAACCTTCGAGGTGTTCAGGGATCTCGGTACGGCTTTCGCCGTGGTGCTGGTCATCATCTATCTCCTGATCGTGGGCTGGTTCCAGTCGTTCAAGACGCCGCTCATCATGATGATCTCCATTCCGCTGAGTCTTGTGGGCATCATTCCCGGCCACTTCATTCACGGCGCGTTTTTTACCGCCACAAGCATGATCGGCATGATCGCCCTTGCCGGCATCATGGTGAGAAATTCCGTTCTTCTGATCGACTTTATCCAGATCCGGAGGGAAGAGGGTACCGAACTTAAACAGGCGATCATCGAATCTGCAGCGGTGCGGACGCGTCCGATCATTCTGACCTCCGGGGCTGTGGTTATCGGATCGGTGATCATGCTTTTCGATCCGATATTTCAGGGACTGGCCATTTCGATGATCTGGGGGGGGATTCTCTCGACCGTCCTGACGCTTGTTGTCGTTCCTCTGGTCTATTATATCACTGAAAAAAAGTCGGAAAAACCGGTGCAGGAGGCGAATAAACCATGAAATTCATAGCGATTATGGGTCATGAAGAGACCCGGCCGATGGTCCGTGCCCTGTTCAGGAAGTTTCAGGTGCACATGTTCAGCAATGTCTCTATCCGCGGGTGCAACTGCGACCGCAAAACGGGAACCCAGCAGCCCTGGTGGCCTTCCGATGAGATGATCGGCACCTACTCGTCGCTCTGTTTTGCCGTGCTCGACGACGACAAGGCGGAAGCGATCATGGAGGAACTCGAAACGAACCCCATTGCCGTCGACCGGGATTTTCCGGCAAGGGCTTTTCTCATGAATGTCGAAAAAACCGCCTGACAGGCAACCCAAAGGATATCCATGATCGTCAAACAGTTCCGCACGGGGGGCGACAGGAATTTCGGCTATCTTGCCGCTGATGAACACTCGGGGGATGCGCTGGTCGTCGATGCCTCCTGGGATCCCCGTTCCATTGCCGATTTCGCGGCAGGGCACGGCTACAGGGTCCGTTATGTTTTTTCCACCCACTCTCACGCCGACCATACCAACGGCAACGAAGAGATGGCGCGCCTGACCGGTCTTCATCCGCTGCTTTACGGGGATATCTGCCCTCTGACGGGGACGAGGGTGGAAGATGGCGCGCTTTTCCCGCTCGGCTCGCTTAGCGTGCATATTCTCCATACTCCCGGTCATACTCCTGACTCCATCTGCCTTCACGCGGGCGATGCGCTTTTTACCGGTGATACGCTCTTTACCGGAAAGGTCGGGGGCACCTGTTCCGGGGAGGAAGCCGCCGCCGAATATGACTCGCTGCGCCGGCTGCTGAAAGAACTGCCGCCTTCCACCACGGTTTATCCCGGGCATGATTACGGGGAGCGGCCCATCACCACGCTCGGGGATGAAAAGGCTTCGAACCCCTTTCTCCTGCAGCCCGATCTCAACGCATTCATCGCCCTGAAAAACAACTGGGCCGCCTTCAAAAAAGCTCACGGCATAAAATAATTTTTGTCTCCTTCCGGCTGATTTTCTATATTGTTAAGTTGCTTTTTTTGCGTATAGGCCCTGACGGGCCTCCCTTCCTATCCAGATTTTTCAGACATAGTCCCGGCACTCTTTGCGAGCTGCCTTTTTTCCAATAATAATGGGCGTTTTGTCCTTTTTTTAATCAGAGGGAATTTCTATGGATCAGCTTATAACACTGCGGACTCTCCCGGTTTCGGCTTTGATGCAGAAAGATTTTAAGACGATCAAAGGCAGTTGTACGGTTGCCGAGGCGCTGCAGATCATGAAAAGCACAAAGCAGAGCGGCCTGGTTGTCGAGCCCCGCAATGAAGACGACTGCTACGGTATTGTCACCGAAAAGGATATTCTCGAAAAAGTTATCGATCCCGGCGAAGACGTGCATCGCGATCCATGGAACACTCCGGTTTTTCAGATCATGAGCAAGCCGATCATCAGTATCAATCCCGCACTCAGAGTCAAGTACGCTCTCCGTCTGATGAAGAGAACCAATGTCAGACGGCTTACCGTCATGGAAAACGATAAGGTACTCGGCGTGCTGAACATGACCGATGTCCTCCACGCTGTCGAAGAGCTTCCTGTCCATGACGACCATGTAGCGCTGTAACCGCTCGCTGTTGTCTTGCCGTCTCTCTCCTCTTCACAAGAGACAAATCATTCAACCTGCAGGGTACTGCCCCTTCTGCAGCCCTTCTTACATTCACTGAATCTGTTCTGCAGCTTCATAACGAGATAAGAGCGTATGAAACCATTTGATATTGTTATCGTCGGAGGCGGAGGCGCCGGTTTGTATGCGGCGATGGAAGCCATGAAAACCAATCCGGCGCTCAATATTGCCGTGTTGTCCAAAGTCTATCCCAACCGTTCCCATACATCCGCAGCCCAGGGGGGCGCCAACGCGGCTCTTGCCAACACGGCAAAGGACGATACGGTCGAACTGCATATTTTCGATACCATCAAGGGCAGCGACTACCTTGCAGATCAGGATGCCGTAGAGATACTCTGTTCCGAGGCGCCGAAAATCATTCGTGAGCTTGACAACATCGGAACGCCCTGGTCGCGGCTTGAGGACAACACGATCGCCCAGCGTCCTTTCGGCGGCGCCGGCCGGCCGCGCTGCTGCTACTGTGCCGACAAGACCGGGCATACCATTCTGCAGACCCTTTACGAACAGTGTCTGAAAAAAGGGGTCTTTTTTTTTAATGAGTATTTTGCCCTGCAGCTGTCGGTCAACGGCAGCCGCATGAAAGGGCTTATCGCCCTGAACATCAAGACCGGCAAGGTCGAGGCGTTTCCTGCAAGGACGGTTGTTTTCGCAACCGGAGGCTACGCCAAAATGTACTGGAACCGTTCCAGCAATGCAGCCGGCAATACCGGCGACGGACAGGCCATAGCCTACCGGGCGGGTATTCCGCTCAAGGATATGGAGTTCGTGCAGTTCCATCCCACCGGTCTGAGAAAGAGCGGGCTTCTGGTAACCGAAGGCGCCAGGGGCGAAGGCGGCTATCTTGTCAATGCCGCAGGCGAGCGGTTCATGTCGAGATATGCGCCTGAAAAAATGGAGCTCGGGCCCAGAGATCTCGTTTCCCGGTCGATCGAGACCGAAATTCTGCAGGGACGGGGTTTCGACAGCCCCGCAGGCAAATACGTGCATCTCGACCTGACCCATCTCGGGGCCGACCTTATCATGTCAAGGCTTCCGCAGATTCGCGAGATGTCGATGTATTTCGAGGGCGTGGACCCCATCGAAGAGCCTATTCCGGTAAGGCCTACGGCTCACTATTCGATGGGCGGCATCGATACCGACAATTTCGGCAGAACCGTCATGGACGGCGTCTATGCCGCCGGTGAGTGCGCCTGTGTTTCGGTACACGGAGCCAACCGTCTCGGAGGAAACTCGCTGCTCGACATTCTTGTTTTCGGCCGTCTGGCCGGACGGACTGCCGCCGAGGAGGCGCGCAGATTCGAGCCCGCACAGATCGGCGCAGAAGAACTCAAGGATACGGAAGCAGCGCTCCGGAGTTATATGCGCCCGTCAGGCCACTTCGAGCGTTACGGCACTCTCCGGGAGGAGCTTGGCCAGACGCTCGGCATGAATGTCGGCATCTACCGTGAGGCATCGAAGATCCGGAAAGGCATCGAAGATCTCGCTGCACTCAGTGAGCGTTTCAGGCATATCCGTGTTTTCGACACCAGCGATATATTCAATACCAACCTGCTTCAGGTTCTTGAACTGAAAAACATGCTTGATCTTGCTGAAACCGTCGCATCAGGAGCGCTTGCCCGTGAAGAGAGCCGCGGTTCGCATACGCGCACCGATTTTCCGGTAAGGGATGACGAGAAATGGCACAAGCATACCCTGGCGACTCTCGAAAGAAACGGGATGAGGCTGGGCGAAAAGCCTGTGTCCATGGGCAGGTATGAACTTCAGGAAAGAACCTATTAACAACTACTCGATATGACAGGAGCTTTAGAACTGCATACGGAAGAGAAAAGAGATATAACCCTCAGGGTGTTCCGCTTCAACCCGCAGGTGGACAGCAAGCCGTATTTTGACGATTACACGATACAGATCGAAAAAGGTATCACGGTTCTCCGTTCTCTCAACTATATCAAAGAGCATGTCGATGCCTCGGTGAGTTTCCGGGCATTCTGCCAGGCAGGAATCTGCGGTTCCTGCGGCATGCGCATCAACGGAATTTCAAAACTGGCATGTACCACCCAGGTGTGGGATGAACTTTCGAAATGCAGGGAGGCGGGGATCATCAAGATCGAACCCCTGCGCAACATGCCGCTGATCAAGGATCTCATTGTCGACATGGACCCGCTTGTCGAAAAGATGAAGCAGTACTCGAACTGGATCGAGACCAGAATGCCCGAATCGGAAATCGGCAAAAAGGAGTTTCTTGTATCGGAAGAGGAGTTCCGGAAATACGACAAGGCTACAGACTGCATTCTTTGCGCTTCGTGCGTGTCGGAATGCACCATTCTTCGGGCGCACAAGGAGTATGTCTCTCCTGCGGTTCTTCTGAAATCATACAGGATGAACGTTGACGGCCGTGACGCCATCCACGATGTGCGCCTTGGCGAGCTTGTCAAGGACCACGGGGTATGGGACTGCACGCACTGTTACCGCTGCCAGGAGACCTGCGTGAAACATATTCCCATCATGGAGGCCATTCACGGCATCCGGGAGGATGCGATCGAAGTCAGGGGCGTCAGGGATACGAGCGGAGCGAAACATGCCGAGGCGTTCATGGAGGATATCGAAAAGAAGGGCAAGCTTGTCGAAGCCACTCTGCCCATCCGAACCAACGGGGTTGCCTGGACGCTGCAGAACCTGCTTCCCATGGCGATAAAAATGATCTTGAAGCGCAGAACGCCTCCTCCTCCCCCTCTGGTCAAACCGGCCAAAGGGATGAAAAAATTCAGGGAGATGTTCCGGGAGATGACGGAACACGTCAGGGCGGAACAGAAATCCCATAAAAAATAACCATGGAGAACCGCGGTATGAAGAGGTATGCCTACTATCTGAGTTGTATCAACGAATCCATGACCAAAGAGGTTGACCGTTCCATCGATCTGTGGCAGAACGATCTTGGCATCGAGTTTGTAAAGCTTCATGAAAGCACCTGCTGCGGCGGCAGCAATCTCGATTATGTCAGCCCGAAGCATTTTGCGCTTGTCAATGGCCGCAATATCGCTCTTGCAGAAAAACTCGGACTCGATCTGGTTGTCTCCTGCAATACCTGTCTGATGACTATCCGGACGGCCAAGAAAAAACTCGATGAGACGCCGGAACTGAAAAAAGAGGTCAATGAGCTCCTGAAAAAGGAGGGACTCGAGTACAAGGGAACGGCAAATGTGCGGCACCTTCTCTGGGTGCTTGCCGAAGACGTCGGTTTCGAGGCTATCCGGCAGAAGGTCAGGGTGCCGCTGAAAAATTACCGGATTGCACCGTTTTACGGCTGCCACATCCTCCGCCCCTCGACGGTTCTCGGAAAGGACGATCCGCTCGAACCGAGTACTCTGGACATGATGATCGAGGCGCTCGGCGGAACGCCCCTGCCCTATGAGCATAAAAACCGCTGCTGTGGTTTCCATACGCTGCTTGTTGCCGAGGAGGAGTCTCTCAACGTTGCTGCCGAAGCGCTTGAAGAGGCTATCGAGATCAAGGCGGATTTCATTGTCACCCCATGCCCGCTCTGCCATACCGTACTTGACGGCTACCAGGCCAAAGCGCTCAGGCAGGCCAATGTTAACAGCTCCATCCCTGTTTTTCATCTTTCGGAGATGGTTGGTCTTGCTCTTGGTTATACGGAAAAACAGCTTGGCATCAAGCGGCATATTGTCAGCTGAGCTTTTGTCTTACGGCTTTTTTTAATTGCAGCAGGTCTGACGGCTCATCGGTAAAGTTTTCAAATAAGGCTAAAAAAATGTAGTTTTGCACTTTGAAAAAATACCCGAAGCCGGATGGCTCCGCAAGCTGCAGCGGGTAAAACTGTCTTTACAAACCATTCAAATTATTGCATTGCATGCTCAAAAATGATCTTTTCCTCCGGGCATTGAAGCGTCAGCCGTGTTCCCGGACGCCTATCTGGGTGATGAGGCAGGCCGGTCGCTATCTTCCGGAGTATCGGGCAGTCAGAGAAAAAACGGACTTTCTGACCCTCTGCAAAACGCCTGAACTGGCTGCCGAGGTAACCATCCAGCCAGTTGATCTGATGGGTGTCGATGCCGCCATCATCTTTTCCGACATTCTTGTTGTCAACGAAGCCATGGGCATGAATGTCGAGATCATCGAAACAAAAGGAATCAAGCTTACTCCGGTTATCCGCAGCCAGGCCGATATCGATAAACTCATCGTACCCGACATCGACGAGAAGCTCGGCTATGTTATGGATGCCCTCCGTCTCACCAAGAAAGAGCTCGACAACCGCGTTCCCCTTATCGGTTTCTCGGGCGCAGCATGGACGCTCTTCACCTACGCCGTCGAAGGCGGCGGTTCGAAGAACTACGCTTTCGCCAAGAAGATGATGTACCGCGAGCCGCAGATGGCCCATCAGCTGCTCAGAAAGATCACCGAAACCATCAGCGCCTACCTCCTCAAGCAGGTCGAGGCCGGTGCCGATGCCATCCAGATATTCGACTCCTGGGCCAGCGCGCTTTCGGAAGACGATTACCGCGAGTTCGCACTGCCCTACATCAGGGAGAATGTTCAGGCAGTAAAGGCCAAATACCCGGACATTCCGGTTATTGTCTTCTCGAAGGACTGCAATACCATCCTTTCCGATATCGCCGATACCGGCTGCGATGCCATGGGGCTCGGCTGGGGCATCGATATCGCCAAGGCGCGCAAGGAGCTCAACGACCGCGTGGCCCTGCAGGGTAACATGGATCCCACGGTGCTTTACGGAACGCCCGAAAAAATCAGATCGGAAGCCGCCAAGGTCCTCAGGCAGTTCGGTCAGCATACCGCAGGGTCGGGCCATGTTTTCAACCTCGGCCACGGTATCCTTCCCGACGTCGATCCGGCCAACCTGAAGCTTCTTGTCGAATTCGTCAAGGAAGAGAGCGCGAAATACCACTAGGGAGGGTTTCTGTTTTCATCTCTCCTGAACTCCGCCTGATGCTGCTCGTCAGGCGGAGTTTTTTTTTAAGATTCGGTCCCCTTCGGGTATCACGGGAGGGGGTGGTGCATGCCCTGTTTTTTCCTTATATTATCAGTTTTCAACGTCGTCCCAGTGTTAAACTCTCTGTTATGACCGGCAAATGCAGATGTCCGGCGGGCCTGACCGACCGTACGCCATACGAAGAGGTTGTGCTCGACACCATGCTCTACAGCGCCAGGCTGAAGGAGAGTGTTGCCCGCCAGAACAGTGCGGTTATCGTGGCCATGGCGCGCCTTCTGGCCTCTACCTTCGAGCAGGGGGGCAAGCTGCTGCTCTGCGGCAACGGGGGGAGTGCGGCTGATGCGCAGCACCTGGCTACCGAGCTGACCATCCGCTACCGGAGCAGCGTGGATCGTCCGGCGCTGCCGGCCATAGCCCTGAACGCCGACACGACGGCGCTGACTGCGGGAGCCAACGACCTCGGTTACGATGAGGTGTTCCGCAGGCTTGCCGAAGCCTACGGCAGGGAAGGGGATGTGGTGCTTGGCCTCTCGACCAGCGGCAACAGCCGGAGCGTGCTCAATGTGCTGCACTACGGCCGCGAACACGGCATGAAAACCATCGCGCTGCTCGGGGGGGATGGCGGCATGATGAAAGGTGCGGCCGATCTTTCGATCGTGGTGCCTCATTCGGGATCAGCGGACCGGGTACAGGAGTGTCATATTACCATAGGCCACGTTATCATCGATCTTGTCGAGCGGATGCTCGGTTACGGCCACTCGAAAACCTAACGTTTTAAACTCACAATCATGATGCAGATAAAACAGATTGAAGGCACGCTCAGCGCCAGTGGCATCCGTTTTGCGCTGGTGGTTTCCCGTTTCAACGATTTTATCGGACAGAAGCTGGTTGAAGGCGCTCTTGACTGTATCCTCCGCCACGGGGGCAGCGAGGAGAACGTCACCATCTACCGCTGTCCCGGCGCTTTCGAGTTGCCGATGGTATCGAAAAAAGTCGCCCTGAGCGGCAGTGCCGATGCGGTGATCGCTCTTGGCGTGATTATCAGGGGATCGACTCCCCATTTCGATGTCATTGCCGCCGAGGCGACCAAGGGAATCGCACAGGTTTCTCTCGACACCATGGTTCCCGTATCGTTCGGGGTGCTGACTACGGACAACCTCGAACAGGCAATCGAGCGTGCCGGCACGAAATCCGGCAACAAGGGATTCGACGCCGCCATGACGGCGATGGAAATGGTGAACCTCTACCGTCAGTTCTGACTGCTGCCGTACCGGACGAGATTGGCCTCGATCGCCTTTCTGGATGCCTCCATAAGAGCTTCGACAGTGCTGAACCCGGCCGGTTCGAGAGGTTTTCCGATAACGATCCGTACCGTTCCCCTGTTGATTCTGAGGCTTTTTTTCGGGGTGATCAGGTTGCTGCCGATAATGGTGACCGGCAGTAGCGGGGCGCCCCCTTTCTGCGCTACGAGAAACGCTCCCCGCTTGAAGGGCAGCAGTGTTCCCGTTTCCGAACGGGTGCCTTCCGGGAAAATATGCACCGAGCGTCCGCTTTTGAGGACATCGGCTGCGGCCAGCAGGCTTTTCAGCGCCTCCCGGTTCTGCCCCCTCTTGATCATGACATATCCCGACCGCTTGAGAGCCCATCCGAAAACCGGAATCCGGCCAAGCTCCTCTTTTGCCACAAAGCGCAGATTCAGTCTCATGGCTCCGAGAAGCAGCGGGATATCGGCCATGCCGGCATGGTTGCTGATGACCAGATAGTTCCGGTCCGTTCTGTAGTTTTCCTTGCCGATCACCTCGATGGCGATGCCGAACACTCCGGCGCTGAACCTTCCCCACCAGGAAGCCAGACGGGCGAAGGAGTCACCGGTGCGTTCGAATATACTCACAACGAGAGCGCCGGACATGCCGAAGAACATGACCGGGATGATAATGAGAAAAAAAAGCAGTGTGCGCAGGTTCATGCGGTTGTTCCCCCGGTTACCGGTCGAGCTGTTTCAGGAAATCGGCAAGCTCCCTGTAGTCCGTGCCGATCAGGTCCGCTTTTTTCTCTTTTTCGAGCACCACACGAAGCCGTTCGGGAATCTCGATCTCCCGTTCGAGGGCCTCTTCGATCACTTCGAGGAATTTTGCCGGATGGGCCGTTGAGAGTACGATGCCCGGCGACCTGCTGCCGCTCTGTTTGCGGTACTCTTCGAGCGCGTGGAACCCGACGGCGGTATGCGGATCGGCAATGTATCCGTAGCGTCCGTAAATATTGCGGATCGCGGCGGTTGTGGCTTCATCGGAAACGGAAATCCCGGTGATGTCGGCGCCCATCGCCCGGTAGTCGCTGTTGTAGAAATGCCGGAGTCTGGCGAAGTTGCTCGGGTTGCCTACATCCATGGCGGTCGAGAGCGTCGGGATGGTAGGACGCGGTTCGTACCTGCCCTCATCGAGATAACGGGTGACGCTGTCGTTGGCGTTCGATGCGGCGATGAAATGCCCGATCGGGAACCCCATCATCATGGCAAGCACTCCGGCGGTAAGGTTGCCGTAGTTGCCGCTTGGCACCGAGAAGACCGGGTTTTGCATGCCGTGCTCCGCCTTCAGATGGAGCGATGCCCATGCATAATAGAAGGACTGGGGTATCAGTCGGGAGATATTGATGGAATTGGCCGAGGTCAGGGTAAGCTGCTCCCTGAGTTCGGGATCGATGAAGGCCTGTTTGACCAGTCGCTGGCAGTCGTCGAAATCACCCAGTACTTCCAGTGCATGCACATTGCCTCCCGCGGTTGTAAGCTGCTGTTCCTGAAGGCGGCTGACCTTGCCCGAAGGATAGAGCAGGACGACCCTTGTATTGGGGATGCCCTGAAATCCGTAGGCGACCGCGCTGCCGGTATCTCCGGAGGTGGCTACCAGTACGGTGATGAGCTTCCGCTCTTCCGATGCGAAGTATCCGGTGAGGCGGGCAAGGAACCTTGCTCCGTAATCCTTGAACGCAAGGGTCGGGCCGGAAAAGAGCTCTTCAATGAAGGTGCCCTTTTCAAGTTCGACGAGCGGCGTTTCGAAGGGGAAGCAGCTGTCGATGATATCGCCGAGATGATCGAGGGGTATCTCGCCGCCGACGAACTTTTTTGCGATGGCGAATGCGATGCTCGTGAAGTTTCCTCCTTCGAGCAGCTCCAGCTCCGGCAGGGAAAATTCCGGGACCATGGACGGTACGTAAAGCCCTCCGTCAGGAGCGAGACCTTCGAGCGTGGCTTTTTTTATGGAGACAGGAGTGGATGTCTTGTTTGTGCTGAAGTAGATCATACGCGCTTGAAAAAACAGTGAGATTTACAGTATTCTGGCCCCTTCGCTGCAGATGGGTGATACCCACATATCGGAGTTGAGGTTTGCTTTTGATGAGCGGAAGGCGTGCTGCATCGCATCACCAGCCTCTCTTGCGGTTTTTTCCGATGACGAAAATGCGAACAGGGAGGGTCCCGACCCGGCAATGCTGCAGCCCAGCGCACCGGCTTCGAGTGCGGCATGCTTGACTTCGAAGAATCCCGGAATGAGCGGAGCGCGTTTCGGCTCCGCAACCACATCGACCAGCGCGCGGCCGATCAGTTCGTAGTCCGAAGTGAGCAGCCCCGTGATGAGCGCTCCGACATTTCCCCATTGCTGGATTGCCGTTTTCAGCGGGATATTCCGGGGCAGTACCGAACGGGCGAACGAGGTGCGGAGTTCCGTATGGGGATGGACAAGCGTGCAGAAGAGATCTTTCGGCGAGGGGATGGTAATGAGATCGAGCGGCGTATAGCTGCGGATCAGCACGAAATTGCCAAGGATTGCCGGGGCGGCATTGTCGGCATGCGCGGAACCGCAGGCGACCCGTTCCCCCTCTATGGCGAAATGCACAAGCTCCATTTTTGTGCACGGCTGGCCGAGCAGTTCATTTGCCGCAACCAGAGCCGCGGCGGCGCTTGCCGCGCTGCTGCCCATGCCGCTGCTGAGCGGCAGGTTCTTTTTCAGTTCGAGGGAGATATGGCCGGAAAAATCGATATCCTTGTGCGTCCGGATATATTCGAGAAACTTCAGGACGACAAAGCTGGAGGTGTTTTTTTTGGGATCGAGAGGAAGGGCTCCGCCGTCGCCGGTAATGCCGGTGAGTGATACCGGGCAATCCTCTTTTTTTTCGTCAAGCAGGGTCAGGGTCACTTCATCACCAGGCTCGGTAATGGCAAATCCCAGTACATCAAATCCGCAGGCAACATTGCCGACTGTAGCGGAAGCAAATCCCTTGACCGTTTTCATACTGTTTGCTGTAACTTCTCTTTGTCTGGTTAGTCTTTATTCTGTATTGTGTCTGTACCGGGCAGGATTGCCGGAAGCCGGAAAAGCGCGGTCATCAAATTATGCAGAGAATTTGAATAACTAAAAGCTTTTCGTTAAATTTGGCTTTTATTTTTTGAATGGTAAAAGACCGAGTCAGATTTCAAAAGAAGGTAAGCAGAATCTTTCTCTTTTCTTAAAAACAAATAACCAAGCGAATACGATATGTCTACAACAGTCAGGCCTGATGAGGTTTCATCCATACTTCGCAAGCAGCTTGCCGGTTTCGAGTCCGAGGCGGAAGTTTATGATGTGGGAACAGTGCTGCAGGTTGGTGACGGTATTGCTCGTGTGTACGGTTTATCACAGGTTGCAGCTGGTGAGCTTCTCGAGTTCCCCAACAAGGTGATGGGTATGGCTCTGAACCTTGAGGAAGACAATGTCGGCTGCGTATTGTTCGGTGAATCAAACACGGTAAAAGAGGGCGATACGGTCAGAAGAACCGGCATTCTTGCTTCGGTTCCGGTTGGCGAGGCCATGCTCGGCAGGGTGGTAACCCCCCTTGGAGAGCCGATTGACGGCAAGGGTTCCATTGAAACGGAAATCAGGGTACCTCTCGAACGCAGGGCTCCGGGCGTTATCTTCCGCAAGTCTGTGCATGAACCGCTTCAGACAGGACTGAAAGCTATCGACTCCATGATCCCGATCGGTCGCGGTCAGCGCGAACTGATCATCGGTGACCGGCAGACAGGAAAAACCGCCGTCGCCGTTGACACCATTATCAACCAGAAGGGCAAAGGGGTTTTCTGTATTTATGTTGCCATCGGGCTGAAAGGATCGACCGTTGCCCAGGTGGTCAACACGCTTGAGAAGTACGGAGCAATGGAGTACACCACCGTGATTTCCGCAACAGCATCGGATCCCGCTCCGCTGCAGTTCATCGCGCCTTTTGCCGGTGCGGCGCTCGGCGAGTATTTCCGTGATACCGGACGTCATGCGCTGGTTGTCTACGACGATCTGTCGAAACAGGCCGTGGCCTACCGTCAGCTTTCCCTCCTGCTCCGCCGTCCCCCGGGACGCGAGGCATATCCCGGCGACGTGTTCTATCTGCACTCCCGTCTGCTTGAAAGAGCTGCAAAGATCACTGACGATATCGAAGTCGCCAGAAAGATGAACGATCTTCCCGATGCCATGAAGCCGCTGGTCAAGGGTGGCGGAAGCCTTACGGCGCTGCCGGTTATCGAAACGCAGGCCGGTGACGTTTCGGCATACATCCCGACCAACGTGATCTCCATCACCGACGGACAGATATTCCTTGAGTCCAACCTTTTCAACTCCGGCCAGAGACCGGCCATCAACGTCGGTATTTCGGTATCGCGCGTCGGCGGCGCCGCCCAGATCAAGGCGATGAAGAAAGTTGCCGGTACGCTTCGTCTCGACCTTGCCCAGTTCCGTGAACTCGAGGCCTTCTCCAAGTTTGGTTCCGATCTGGACAAGACCACCAAGGCTCAGCTCGACAGAGGTGCACGGCTGGTTGAAATTCTCAAGCAGGGTCAGTATATCCCGATGCCCGTCGAGAAGCAGGTCGCCATCATCTTCCTCGGTACCCAGGGACTGCTCGATGCCGTCGAGGTTGCTCATATCCGCCGTTTCGAGGAGGAGTTCCTCAGCATGCTCGAACACAAGCATCCTGAAGTCCTGAAGACCATTGCTGAAAAAGGTTCGCTTGAAGCCGACACGGCAAAACAGCTGAAGGAGGCCGCCGAGAGATTCGTCAGCTCTTTCAACCAGAAAGTGAAGGCCTGAAGCGCATTGAAGAGCAAGTAAGCATATAATTTATTAACAGACCCTAATACATGCCGACATTAAAGGATATACGTGTACGAATCAAGGGGATAAAATCCACGCAGCAGGTTACCAAGGCCATGAAAATGGTTGCGGCGGCCAAGCTGCGCAGGGCGCAGGAGCGGGCAATCATGGCCCGACCCTACGCCGGCAAGCTGAAGGAGATGCTGGGCTCCCTTTCGGCGAAGGTGGATACATCGCTCAATCCCCTGCTTTCGAGCCGTCAGGATGTTAAAAAAGTACTGGTGATTCTCATCGCAGCCGACAGAGGTCTGTGCGGAGCCTTCAATACAAACATCATCAAGCTGGCCCAGAAGGTGGTTACGGAGGACTACGCTGCCCAGTACAAAAACGGTGGTGTGTGCATGATCTGCGCAGGTAGCCGGGGGTTTGACTATTTCCGTAAACGGGGATTCTCCATCGTCAAGGGGTATCCTTCGGTGTTCCAGAACCTCGATTTCAGCGTCGCAAAGGAGATCGCCGAAACCGCTTCCGCAATGTACCTGCGCGGTGAAGCCGACAGGGTTATCGTTGTGTACAACGAGTTCAAGAGCGTGCTTGCGCCAGTCCTGAAAGCCGAGGATCTGCTTCCGATAGCAGCCGAAAGCACCGGAAAGGAGAACAGCGGCGATTATATCTATGAGCCCTCTCCCGCGGCTATCATCGATGAGCTTGTACCCAAGCATCTGAGCACGCAGGTCTGGAGAATGATGCTTGAATCCAATGCCGCCGAGCAGGCCGCAAGGATGACGGCAATGGACTCCGCGACGGAAAACGCCAAGGAGCTGCTCAGAACGCTCAATATCAGCTACAACCGGGCCCGTCAGGCAGCCATTACCAAAGAGCTGAGCGAGATCGTGGCCGGCGCTGATGCCCTGAAGAACTGATAACGCACTCTCTTGACCGAATGTGTTGTTTTAGAAGCGCCCGCATGGGCGCTTTTTTTTTGCCGAACCGGTGCGTTTTTCCCTGAAGGGGTTGACGTCTTCATGGAAATGATGTTTATTTCGTAAGTTCGTGATGAGGGCGCCGGTCATTTATTCAATGAATGTGTTAACGTCAGAATGAAGATATTCAAGTTCGGAGGTTCGTCGATCGCATCAGCGACAAAAATCTGCAATGTAGCCGGTATAATCCAGAATGCGTCGAGCAGGACTTCACTTATCATCGTGGTTTCGGCGATTTGGAAAGTAACCGATATGCTTGCCGAGATCGCCTTATTGGCAGGGAAAGGCGATGCGGCTTACCGTGAAAAACTTGACGGGATAGCAGCATTGCACAGCGGGATCGTTCGCGAACTGTTCCGTGAAGCAGCATCAGCAGAAGATTCCTGGCTTCAGGAGCTGCTTGCCGAGCTGAGGGATGTGTTGCACGGGGTGTTTCTGCTGAGGGAGCTTTCCGATAAAAGTCTTGCTCTTGTACTGAGTTACGGCGAACGGCTTTCGTGCAGGATTGTCAGTCGCTATCTCCATTTTTCGGGAACGCCGGCAGAATGTATCGATGCTCGCAGTCTGATTGTGACCGATGAGAACCATTGCTATGCCAAAGTTGATCGTCTGGCTACCGGCAAGCGGATTCGCGAGCGGTTCAGCGAATTTCATTCACTGCCCGTTGTCACCGGTTTTATCGCTTCCGCTCCGGATGGAAGCGTGACCAACCTTGGTCGGGGCGGTTCCGATTTTACGGCCACGATTCTCGGCGCCGCCCTGCATGCCGAGGAGGTGTGGATATGGACCGATGTCGATGGTTTCTACAGTGCCGATCCGAAGCGGGTGACTGATGCACAGGTCATTCCCGAGATCAGCTATGTCGAAGCGCTGGAGCTTTCCCATGCCGGCGCGAAAGTGCTCCATCCACTTGCCGTGCAGCCGGTCATGAAGGCAGGTATTCCTCTGCGGATAAAAAATTCATTCAATCCGGACAGTCCCGGCACCAGAATCGGCAATGAATCCGGCTTGCAGGAAGGACGGCCCGGAACGGTTACCGGTTTGACCTCGATCAACCATGTGGTTCTGCTGAGCCTTTCAGGGAGCGGCATGGCAGGTGTTCCCGGCACGGCATCACGTCTTTTTACCTGCCTTGCCCGGCACAGCATCAATATTATTTTCATCTCCCAGGCATCTTCGGAGCAGTCCATCAGTGTTGCAATTATGCCCGCGCAGGCGATGATGGCCAAGAAGGTGCTCGAAGAGGAGTTTGTCCGCGAAATCGATGAGCGCCGGATCGATCCGGTCAGCGTTCGCCGCAATCTGGCAATGGTGGCCGTGGTCGGCAACAAGATGTCCGGTCATCCGGGGGTGTCGGCGCAGCTTTTCGAGACGCTCGGCAAAAATGGCATCAACGTGATCGCTGTCGCTCAGGGAGCCAACGAGATGAACATCTCGCTCGTCATCGAAAGCGGCGACGAGGACAAGGCGCTCAACTGCATTCATGAGTCCTTCTTCCTGTCGATGCGCAAGGTGCATGTCTTCATCGCCGGCACCGGAACTATCGCTAAAAGTCTTATCAGCCAGATCCGGCAGCATCGCCTGACCCTGCAGAAAGAGATGGATCTTGACGTAGTGGTATGCGGGTTGGCCAATACAAGAGTTATGGTGATTGATGGTGACAGGAAAGAGATGGATTACTGGTATGACACTATACACGAAATGCATGAACGGTCTTCACGTGATGGCCGGGCCGGTATCGATGAGTATATCGGGCTGATCAAGGAAGCGAATAGGCACAATACAATTGTGGTTGATTGTACCGCAAGCAGGCTGGTTGCCGAAAAATATCCGGAGTTGCTTCAGGCAAACATCTCCGTGGCCACGGCCAACAAGCTCGGCATGGCCGGAGAGTGGGCTCTGTACCGCAGGATCATGGATGCCCAGCGATCGAGCAACGCGAAGTTCCTGTATGAAACCAATGTCGGGGCGGGGCTTCCGATCATCAGTACGCTCAACGACCTGAAGAACAGCGGTGACCGGATACTCTGTATCGAGGGGGTGCTGTCGGGTACGCTGAGTTTCATTTTCAACGAGCTGCGCAAGGGTGGCCGGTTCAGCGAGATCGTCAGGAAAGCGAGAGACGCCGGTTATACCGAGCCCGATCCGAGGGACGATCTTTCGGGCGCTGATTTTGCCAGGAAGTTGCTCATTCTTGGCAGGGAGCTTGGCTATAAGCTGGAGTATGCCGATGTGGAGTGCCAGAGCCTTGTTCCCGAATCGTGCCGTGGCGAGATGACCCCCGCCGAATTTCTCGACCGCCTCCCGGCCATAGATGACTGGTATGCCGCCGAGATGGAAAGCGCCGCCAGAGAGGGCTTTAGCATCGCCTATACCGGCGAACTCAAGGAAGGCAAGGCGAAAGTGGGATTGAAGCGGGTTCCGCTCGAGAGTCCTGTGGCCGGACTGAACGGTACCGAAAATCTGGTGGTCTTTACCACCGACCGCTACCTCATGACGCCTCTTGTGGTCAAGGGGCCGGGAGCAGGAGGTGAAGTGACCGCAGGAGGGGTATTCGCCGATATTCTGCGTATCGCAAGTTATCTGGTATAGCGTAAAAAATGGTTGCTGAAATCGTTTCAATCGGCGATGAACTGCTCAAAGGCGGAAAGGTCAACACCAATGCGCCCTTCATTGCTTCCGCTCTCGGAGAGATCGGTATTCCGGTTTCGAGGATCGTGGCCTGTGCCGATGATGAGGTTGCCATCGGTACGGTATTTTCAGAGTCTCTTTCAAGGGCGGATATTGTTCTGGTGACCGGAGGTCTCGGGCCGACCCGTGACGACCGGACGAAGAAAGCCGTCATGCGGCTTCTCCAGAGAGGTCTTGAAGAGAGCCCCGAAGCATTCGGGAAGCTTTCTTCCTGGTTTTCCGCGAGAGGCCGTTCCTTTCCGGAAAGCATGCGGGACCAGGCAATGATTCTCGAAGGCTCCCTGCTTGTTCCCAACAGTGTGGGAACGGCGGCCGGCATGATTGTGCCTTGCGGCGAACGTTTTCATGATCACCACCTGGTGCTGATGCCGGGAGTACCTGCTGAAATGCAGGCCATGATGCGCGGAACGGTCATACCGTTTTTTGCCGAAAAAAGCCCGACGGTCATGCTGCATACCCCGGTCAAAACGGTCGGCATCGGTGAAACCATGCTTGCCGAACTCATCGAAGCCGTCGAGGATGCCCTTCCCGAAGGAACGACCCTCGCCTATCTTCCGCATACGGCCGGCGTCGATCTTGTCGTCACCACCATCGGCGCCACCATGGAGAGCGTGGAGGAGGACAACCGCAGGGTGGTCGAGGCCGTTCTTGGCAGGGCTGGTCGTTTTGTCTACGCAACCGGAGAGGCCACCCTCGAAGAGACGGTCGGCAGGATGCTTGCCGAAAGCAGGAGGAGCATCGCCGTGGCCGAATCGTGTACCGGCGGGCTTGTGGCAAGCCGCCTGACCGATGTTCCGGGTTCATCCGTATATTTTCTTCAGGGGGTGGTGTCCTATGCCGACCAGTCTAAAGTCCGGCTGCTCGGCGTTTCTCCGGAAACTCTCGACAGGTACGGCGCGGTCAGCGAAGCCGTTGCCGAAGAGATGGCTCGAGGCTGTCTTGCAAAGAGCGGCGCCGATGTTGCCGTTTCTACCACAGGCATTGCCGGACCTTCAGGAGGTTCCCGGGAAAAACCGGTGGGGACGCTCTGTATCGGTATTGCAGGAAAACAGCAGGACGGCAGTATCGGTTCCAGAACGGCGTCGCTGCGGATGTACGGCACAAGGCTGCAGAACAAGCAGCGTTTCAGCGAAGCGGCGTTGCGGGAAGTATGGAAGTATCTTCAGGAAACAGGGCAGTGACCGGCTGAAGGTTTTTTTCGGCCTGCAGCGGCAGGATCGGTCGACGGTTACTCGGTGAAACCGGAAGCGATAAACGTATTTACAGGGTTGTAATGGCAAAAATTTCAAGATTACCGGATACGGTTGCCAATAAAATATCGGCCGGCGAGGTTGTTCAGCGTCCGGCTTCGGTTATCAAGGAGCTCCTTGAAAATGCAATCGACGCAGGCGCGTCCAGGATAACCGTCATGGTCAAGGATGCCGGCAAGGAGCTGATCAGGGTTATCGATAACGGCTCGGGCATGAACCGCGAGGATGCACTGCTCTCGGTCGAGCGTTTTGCCACCAGCAAGATTTCGGGAGTCGAGGACCTCGATACCCTGATGAGTCTCGGGTTCAGAGGCGAAGCGCTTGCCAGCATCTCATCGGTCTCCCATTTCGAAATGAAAACCAGGCAATCCGCTTCCGCTCTCGCGCTCAGGTTCCGGTACGAGGGAGGGGCGCTTCTCGAGGAGAGCGAGGTATCCGGTGAAGAGGGGACTTCCGTCAGTGTGAGGAACCTGTTCTACAACGTACCGGCCCGCCGCAAGTTCCTGAAATCCAATGCAACGGAATTCCGCCACATTTTCGAAGCCGTAAAGGCGCTTGCGCTCGCCTACGGCGATATCGAGTGGCGCATGTACAGCGATGACGAAGAGCTGTTTCATTTCAGGAGCCCGGATATCCGCGAACGCCTCGACTACTTTTACGGCTCCGGTTTTTCCGAAGGACTGCTTGCCATCACCGAGGAGAACGATTATCTGTCCATCCACGGATTTATCGGAAAGCCGGGGATGATGAAGCGCCATAAATCCGATCAGCTGTTCTTCGTCAACCGGCGGATCATCCAGAACCGCATGCTCTCCCAGGCGCTCCAGCAGGCTTACGGGGAGCTGCTCGCGGAGCGTCAGGCCCCTTTTGCGATGCTCTTTCTCGGTATCGAGCCCTCACGTGTCGACGTCAACGTTCATCCGGCGAAACTCGAGGTGAAATTCGAGGATGAGCGCAGCGTGCGCAACATGTTCTATCCTGTTATCAAGAGGGCGGTTCAGCTCCATGATTTTTCGCCCGATCTCTCGGCAGCTCCCCTTCAGGAGTCGCCGGGGGGTGAGGTTCGACAGGTGGACGAGGCGCTCTACCGCAGGCTCATGTACCATGATCGTCCTGGAAAGATGTCGACGACGGGGGAACTCTATGAGGGTTTCCGGGAAAACTCCCTTGCGGCCGCTTCCCCTCAGAGGTCCGGATCGTCACGGCAGGAGGAGATTTTTCCTCTCCGTGAAGCTGAAGAGAGGTGGAGGAAAGAGAGCGGAGTACCTGCGGGCGATGAAGTGCTGACCACCATTCTCCAGTCGAGGTTTCAGGACGACCAGAGCGATACTGAACCGGGCGGGGCCGAGCCGAAAATCTGGCAGCTGCACAACAAGTACATCATCTGCCAGATCAAGAACGGCATGATGATCATCGACCAGCATGTCGCCCATGAGCGGGTGCTCTATGAAAGGGCGCTCGATGTCATGAACCAGAACGTGCCGAACTCCCAGCAGCTGCTTTTTCCCCAGAAGGTCGAACTCCGCCAGTGGGAGTACGAGGTATTCGAGGATATCCGCGACGATCTTTACCGTCTCGGCTTCAATCTCAGGGATTTCGGGTCGAGAACCGTCATGATTGAAGGGATTCCCCAGGATGTTCGTTCGGGAACGGAGGTCACCATCCTGCAGGACATGATTTCCGGCTACCAGGAAAACGCCTCGAAGCTCAGACTGGAGAAGCGTGACAACCTTGCGAAGTCCTATTCGTGCCGCAACGCCATTATGGCGGGCCAGAAACTAAGCCTTGAGGAGATGCGCTCCCTGATCGACAACCTGTTCGCGACACGGGTGCCCTATTCGTGTCCTCATGGACGGCCGGTCATCATCAAGCTGATGCTCGATCAGCTCGACAGGATGTTCGGGCGGACGTAACCGGGCGGGGTTGCATGTTTCTGTGAAAAAAACTACATTCAAGCGCATACCCTTGTAGCTCAGTGGATAGAGCAACAGTTTCCTAAACTGTGGGTCGGCAGTTCGAGTCTGCCCAAGGGTACATCGCTTTTCGGGCGAGTTGTGAAAGGAACAGGGCCTTGCCCTGTTTTTTTTATTTTCAGCCGGCCCGGAACTCCGGATGTTGTCCCGGAGGTTCCGGTATGGCTGCAGGATGAATGCCTCCGGTTTAACGGCAGTTGCCGTTTCCCCCGTTCTGTGAGCCGCCCACTCCTTGTCCCATGTTCGGATTATACTGATCCCAGACCCAGCCGGCTACCGCCTTCAGCTCTGCATCGCCCAGCGCCACAGGAGGCATCAGTCCGAAACGGGTAATGGCTTCCGGATCTACCTTCGATGCCGCTTTCGACGGCGATTTCAGGAATGCCGCCATATGGGAGACTCCCGCAGCTTTCGATGCGAACTGCCGGTGGTAGGCCGAGGCGATCGGCACAATGGGCGGAGCGCTTTTCGGCGGAGGATTCACCGAATGGCAGACGCCGCAGTTTCTGTCGAACAGGGCCTTTCCATCGGGACCCGTTGATGCGCCGTGTGCTTCAGGGGCGGCAAGAGGAGCCAGCAGCAGGGCCGGCAGCAGGATAAGAATCGGTTTCATGGCAGTGTTTTTTGCTGGTATTGTGCTACAGGCGTCAGCGTTCATTTTTTTGCGGATCAGCCCCGGGAGGCCGGTGTCACCATCTTCCGGATTGTCATCGGTGTTGCCGGGTTCTCATCTGCGGGAGGGGCATCAGGATGCGGAGTCATGCCGCTCCTGCAGGGATGGAGGTACCGCACGCGACCATTGACGGGGGCTCTCCGGAAAGGTAAAGATTTTATTATTGCGGGGAACAATTTTCCCGCATCCTGACGTCATATGACCGATTATTGGTATTTTACGGTCAAATAAAAGGCCTTTACGGGGATAATCTTTTGATTTCAAATGTACGGAACATGAAGCTTGTCAGAACTCTCGCGACCCTTCTCCTGCTGTTTTTCGTTATCGATGTAGCCCGCTACCTGGTTTTTCCCGATGTCGGTCAACTCGCCCGCGAAAATCCGTCCGTTACCGCATTCATGGAGTACCGTCAAGACCAGTGGAGAAGAGATGGGCTCGACGACAGGAAAATTCTCCAGAAGTGGGTTCCTCTCGACAGGGTATCCCCCAATCTGGTAAAGGCCGTACTGATCGCCGAGGACAACAAATTCTGGGAGCATAAGGGGTTCGACTATGAAGCCATTGAAAAGGCGATCGAAAAAAATATCGAGGCAAAGAAGTTCGAGTCGGGAGCGAGCACCATCAGTCAGCAGCTGGCCAAAAATCTCTTCCTTTCACCATCGAAAAATCCTGTCAGGAAAATCAAGGAGGCTATCCTGACCTGGAGGATCGAAAAGAGTCTCACAAAACGCAGGATTCTTGAACTGTACGTGAACGTAGCCGAATGGGGAGACGGCATATTCGGTATCGAAGCGGCGGCCCGCCACTATTTCGGTGTCAGTGCCGCCGGACTTTCCGCTCAGCAGGCATCGCGTCTGGCCGCAGTGCTGCCCAATCCCCTGGAGTATTCGCCGGTCCACCCGTCCAGCTACGTGAGGAGCCGGGCCCGCCACATTTACGCCATCATGCGAAGGCGGGGAATCGTGGTGCCCGATTATCAGGAGGTCATGACTTCTCCACCGGATACCACAACAGTCGATTCCGTCGTTGTCGGGGTTCCGGATTATCTGATCGAGCAGGCTGAATCATCCGACAGCGCTTCCGTCCCTGGGGTGGAAGCTCCCGGATCCGGCGAGGGAAACGGAAATTCCGACGCCACCGGAGAAAGCCCGGCACCTTCGCCTGAAACCGGTTCATCAAATCCCTGAGGCGAGGGAGATTCAAACTATGGCACTTCAGCTTGGCAGGGCAACAGGCATCGTCATGCGTACCAGCGCATATCTTTTCTATCGTGCAATGGTTTACGGTGTGATTGTCGCGGTGGTGGCGGTTTTTCTGGGTTTTCTTGCGCTCATCGGCTCTGTTTTCGGCGGCGGCGCGGCGGCAGTGCTGTTTTTTCTCTTGCTGCTCGGCGGGGGATTCGGTTTCAGGTTCATCCGGGAGTATGTACTCTACCTGCTGCAGGCCGGTCATATCGCCCTGATTACCGAAATCGTGGAAAATGGAGCGTTACCGCAAGGGATCTCACAGACGGCCTGGGCAAAGGAGCGGGTCATGAGCTGTTTCAGGGAGGTCAGTGTGCTCGCCCTCGTCGATCAGCTGGTCAAGGGTGTGCTTGTTTCTCTCAATCGCACCCTGTTCAACATCATGCAGGCAGTGCCCATTCCTGCGCTTGAAGGACTGGCATCCGTCGTTCAGCGCATCGTGACCTTCAGTCTCACCTATATCGACGAGTCCGTTATCGCCTGGACCTTCCGCACGAAAAACCCGAACGTGTTCGATGCGGCGAAATCCGGCATTCTTATCTACTGCCAGTCGTGGAAACCCCTGCTGAAGAACGCGGTTGCCCTGACCCTGCTCAGTTATCTCTTCGTCATCCTTACAACGATCGTGTTCATGGTGCCTTTCGGCGCCATTGCGTTCGTGCTTCCTCAATCATGGGCTTTCGGAAAGTTCGCGCTCTTCATGCTGGCACTTTTTCTCGGCATCTCGGCCAAGTGGGTACTCTTCGATCCCATAGCCTGCACCTCGACCATGCTGACATTTCTTGATGAGGCAGGCCGGACGGCTCCCGATTCTGTATGGGAGTCGAGAATCGAGGCCGTGAGCGCCGAGTTCCGCACCCTGAAAGCCCGAGCCTCGGAGATGGTTCGTGGCGGAGGAGGGCTGACTCAGTCCTGAGTTGCAGTTTGGCGCTTTCCCGGATATTGTTACATTATATGCGCAGGTACTTAATTAAAAACAGGCTGAAGTGACCAATGCCGGAAGAATAGCCAGGGTATTCAAGGTACTTTCGGTTGAAACCCGTGTGGAGATGCTTGAAATGCTCAGGAGCCGTTCGCTCTGCGTGAATGCCCTTGCCAAGTCTCTTGGCATCACGCCTGCAGCGGTGTCGCAGCATCTGCGCATTCTTCGCGATGCGGATCTGGTGCAGGCAGAAAAAAAAGGCTATTTCGTGCACTACAGGGTCAATGCGGAGGCTCTTGCACGGCTGAAGCGGGATGCCGACCGGTTCCTCACGCACGAAGATGCCTGATTTTTTTTGAAACGGCGAAAAGTATCGGCCTGAAAAACTTGTTGAACTATCAAACGGAGCAGAATGATGACACAGGAACAGAACAAATGTGAAAAGCCTGAGATGCTGAAAGGAAAACCCGAAGAGTGCTCGCCCCAGCAGGTTCAGGAGTGTCACGGAACACCGCAGGAGCATGTCTGCCAGACTCCCCAGAACCCTGCTGAAAAGAAAAAATGCTGCTGCGGATCCTGAGCAGGATGCTTTGTCTGTTGCAGTAAAGAGCCGATGAGCACCATGGCTGGTCCGGCAATCAGGGCGAGCGGGCTGGAAAAACGGTTCGGGGATGTCCGGGCTGTACAGGGGATCGATATCGAGGTCTCCGAGGGGGAACTGTTCGGCTTTCTCGGCCCGAACGGCGCGGGAAAAACTACCACCATGAGCATGCTTACGGGGCTGAGCCGTCCAGATGCCGGCTCGATAGTGATCGGAGGCATCGATTGCAGCCGCAACCCGAAGGCTGCCCAGCACCTGACAGGCGTTGTCTCCGACGAAAGCAATCTCTACCCCGAACTGAGCGGATTCGACAACCTCTGTTTTTCCGGCGCACTCTATGGCATGCGGCGAGAGGCACGGCGCCGAAGGGCTTCGGAGCTGCTCGATATGTTTGGTCTCGGCGAGGCCTCGTCGAGAAAGTTTTCCGGCTATTCCAAAGGCATGAAGCGCAGGCTGGTGATCGCCGCCGCCATCATGCACCGTCCGCCGCTTCTCTTTCTCGATGAGCCCACCTCCGGCATCGATGTCGAGAGCTCTCGCATGATACGCCAGCTGCTTTCCCTTCTGCATCGGGAGGGCGTCACCATATTTCTTACGACCCATTTCATCGGGGAGGCCGAGCGGCTGTGCGACCGGATAGCATTTATTGCCGGCGGAAGAATTGTTCGTACCGACACCGTCGAACGGCTGCTGCAGCCGGTTCAGGGGCGCCATGTCCTGACGGTTTCGCTTTCGGGCGGGTGTACGGTTCCGCTCGGGGATCTCGAACGGGCATTTCCGGGACTCGATTTTTATCTTCCGGCCCCGGACGAGCTGAGGGTTGAATCCGGTGAGCCGCTGAAAGCCGGTTCCCTGGTGCGGTTTCTCGAAGAGCGCGGAGTGGAGGTGGAGGAGGCCAGGAAACGAGTGCTTTCACTGGAAGACGTTTTTGTGGAGATAACCGGCATCGGAGCAGGAAGCATGCTGAAGGAAAAAGAGAGGGGGCGGCGGCAATGAAAACGTGGATTGCCTTTTGGGGAATTGTCCGCAAAGACATGACGGCATACTACCTCAAGCCTCCGAACGTGAGCTGGGGGCTGCTTTTTCCTCTTGCCTGGACAGGCATGTTTTTCATTCGTTCCGGTCAGGGGATCCATTCGCTTCTATCGGTGCTTCCCGGCATGATCGCCCTGTCTATTCTTTTCGGAACCAGTTCCATGCTTGCCGTTGCCGTCACGTTCGAGAAGAAGGCAAAGGCGTTCGACCGGCTGCTCCTTTCGCCGATACCGCTTGTTCTGCTCATGCTGGCCAAAACCTCAGGAGCAATCCTGTTCGGCATGTTCAACGCGCTGGTGCCGGTCCTGCTCGGATTCTGGTTTGCCGATCTTTCCGGCGCCGACTGGCGCATGGTGGTGCCGGCCGTGCTGCTTATGGCCGTCGTTTCGACCTATCTCAGTCTGCTGCTCGCCATTCTGGCCACCGAGGTGTTCGAGGTTCAGACGCTTTCGAACTTCGTGCGCTTTCCCATGATATTTCTCTGCGGGCTGTTTTTTCCGGTCACTGCCCTTCCGGGGTTTCTCCAGCCGGTATCCTTCATGCTTCCCCTCACCTACGGGGTGGATATCCTGCACGCGGCCATCCATGGAGAGCAGCTTCTGCCTTCGGCTCTCGATTTCGCCGCTCTTGCCGGTTTCTGCCTTCTGCTGTTCGTACTGTGCCTCCGCAGCATTAACCGGCACTGGATAGGGTAGCCGGGCCTTATTCCTCCATGAACTTTCTGCGGAGAATGGCGGTACGTAAAGGTACATTGCAACAATCGGCCTGCGTCTGCCGGCAACCTGAAAATCTGTCGATCATGGTATATTCATTGCAATACAGACCTTTTTGCGCATCGGCTTCGATAGGTTTTCTTCTGCTTCTTTTCATGGCGACCGGTTGCTCGGTACCATACTCGAAACCTGACGGATCCAGCCCCTCTTCGGCTCCCAGACTTATCGGCACGACCTGGAGGGCGGTTGAAATTCTGGATCGCAAGGCCTCCTTTTTTCCCGGCCAGAAAATAGATGCGCATCTCATTCTGCACAGCGGCGGGCGTGTTGGCGGCTCGACGGGCTGCAACAATATCAACGGCGTTTACAGCCATAAGGCGGCCAGACTTTCCTTCGTGTCGCTCGGGAGTACGCGCATGGCCTGTTCTCCGAAAATCATGGATCAGGAACGGCGCTTTCTTGGTGCCATGCGCGGCACGGCAGCTTATGAGATTTCAGGTCGCAGGCTGATTCTTCTTGACAGGGGAGGGCGAGCCGTTATGGAGCTTATACCGGTCAGGTGAGGCCGGCATGCGCTGTTTCGTGGTGTTTCGGGAACAGCGGAGGCTTCTGCCGCGTTGTTATGTTGCAATTGCACTCATGAGAGATTTTTGTATATTACGGCAATGTATTTCGTTTTACAGGGAACGCTTTTTTAGGAAAATCATGCACCGGAAGAACCTGAACAGCCTTGCGGCGGGCCTAGGTCTGCTACTACTCCAGAGCGGGAGGGCTCTAAGGGGAGGTGCTTTTTAGTTCGTTTTCCGCAGGAAAAGAACTGTTTTTAAAGCCGCCGGCCTCTCAGGGCTCGCGGCTTTTTTCGTTTCGAGGATTAAAAGATTAAAAAGAGGACAAGCAGGAATGAAAAAGAAAGGGATGAATTACCGGAAGTACACTGCCTATCCCGCAGTGGACATCGTCGGCCGGACATGGCCGGACAACACCATCAGCAAGGCTCCGATCTGGTGCAGCGTCGATTTGAGGGACGGCAACCAGGCGCTGCCGGTTCCGATGAGCGTGGACGAGAAGGTTGCGATGTTTCAGCTTCTTGTTTCCATCGGTTTCAAGGAGATAGAGGTTGGTTTCCCCTCGGCGTCGGCCACCGAGTTCGCTTTTGTTCGAAGGCTCGTCGAGCAGCATCTCATTCCCGATGACGTCACCATTCAGGTGCTGACCCAGGCACGGGAGCATCTCATCAGGAAAACCTTCGAGGCGGTCAGGGGTGCGGATCGTGCGATCGTGCATCTCTACAACTCGACCTCACGTCAGCAGCGGGATGTGGTGTTCCGCAAGAACAGGGAGGAGATCAAGGCCATCGCCGTCGAGGGCACGAAGCTCGTGCGCCGGCTGAAGGAGGAGAGCGGCAACTCAGGCATACGGTTCGAGTACACTCCGGAAAGCTTTACCGGCACCGAACTTGACTATGCGCTCGAAGTCTGTCATGCGGTGATGGACGCATGGGGGGTCGGCCCGGAGGACAGCATCATTATCAACCTGCCTTCGACCGTGGAGATGTCGAGGCCGAACATCTATGCCGACCGTATCGAGTGGTTCTGCCGCAACATCAAAAACCGTGACGCCGTCCTGATCAGCGTGCATGCGCACAACGATCGGGGAACTGCGGTCGCTACTGCCGAATTCGCCATGATGGCCGGCGCCGACCGGGTAGAGGGGGCCCTGTTCGGCAACGGGGAACGGTGCGGCAATATGGATATCGTTACCATGGCGCTGAACCTGTTCAGTCAGGGAGTCGATCCCGAACTCGATTTTTCCGATCTTCCGAGAATCCGCGAGGTCTATCGGAAGTGCACCCGCATGGATGTGCATGCGCGCCATCCCTACGCAGGGGAACTGGTCTATACGGCGTTTTCGGGTTCGCACCAGGATGCCATCAGCAAGGGCATGAAAGCGCATCAGGGCTCGCAGGACGGTATCTGGGACGTTCCCTATCTGCCGATCGATCCTCAGGATGTCGGGTGCAACTACGAGGCTATCGTGCGCATCAACAGCCAGTCCGGCAAGGGTGGCGTGGCCTATGTGCTTGAGCTGGATTACGGCATCCAGATTCCCAAGTGGATGCAGCCCGATTTTGCCGAAGCGGTTCAGGCCGTTGCCGACCGGACCGGCGAGGAGCTGTCTCCGGAGCGCATTCATGAACTGTTTCACGAGGAGTACGTGAAGCTCAAGGAGCCGTTCGTGCTGAAAAAATGCCACATCAGCTGGGACGATGAGGATCCCGGGCGTATTGACGAAGAGGCGACCATCATTACCTGTACGGTTCAGATGAAGGACAGGGAGTTCGGCATAGACGCCAAGGGCAACGGTCCTGTCGATGCGTTTGTCAAGGGTTTCATGGAGGTGAGCGGTCTTGATTTCAGCGTTGAGAATTATGCCGAACACGCCATCGGTCAGAGTGCAGGGGCGCTTGCGGTGGCCTACATCAGAATCGGCTGTTCCGACGGCAGGGTATCCTACGGTGCCGGTATCGATTCCAACATCAGCCTTGCCTCGATCAAGGCTATTGTCAGCGCCCTGAACCGCCTCCCTTAAAAGCATACCCGGATCTGCAGCGGTTTTCCGCAGCAGATCCGGTGGGTGTTGCGTTTTTTTTGTATCTTAAACAGAAATAATTTCCATTTAGGATATGCAGGACGCCCTCGATCTGATCAGGAAAGCCGGCCTCAAGGCAACACCCAGGCGCCGGGCGATGATCGACCTCTTCCGTGAGAGCCTTAAGCCGCTCTCGCCTCTCGAGGTGCAGGCCGTTCTGAAGGCGGAGTTCGGCAGGTGCGGACTGCCGGGAATCTACCGCAACCTCGATACGCTTGCGGAGTGCGGCATTCTGTTCCGTCTGGCAGGTTTCGGCAGGGAAAGGCGCTATGCCATCTGTTCCGGCCTCAGCAGGCATCATCACCACCATATTGTCTGTGTTTCCTGCGGCCAAATAGGCCGGATCGACGAGTGCCGGTACCCCGACGGCATGATGGTCGGCGGTTACCGGGTGCTTTCCCATATTGCGCAGTTCGAAGGAATCTGTCCCTCCTGTCTATCAGAAACAAACAAAGGCCAATCATGATCCAGAGAACGGTTACCCTCCTGTCCATGCTGCTGCTTCTGCTGCTCCAGAACGGCTGCGGCACATCTCCCGAAAGCGGCAGGATTCGGATTGTCGCTTCGATAGCTCCGCTGGCATATTTTGCCGAAAGGATAGGAGGCGACCGTATCGCCGTATCGGTCATGGTGCCGCCGGGAGGAAATCCTCACAGCTATGAACCGACTCCCCGGCAGATGTCCGCCCTTTCCGGCGCTTCACTGTTCGTCAAGGCCGGTTCCGGAGTGGAGTTCGAACTGGACTGGATGCCCCGAATGCTTTCGCTCAACCCGAAGCTTCGGGTCTGCGATGCTTCTGAAGGTGTCACCCTCATTCCCGTGAGCCAGGAAGAGCATGCCGATGAAGAAGAGCACCATGATGATGCCGATCACCATCACCATGGCCGCTTTGATCCGCACTACTGGCTCTCTCCTGAAAATGGCGTCATTATTGCAAGGAATATCGAGAAGGCTCTCGTTCAGGCCGATCCGTCCAATCGGGAGCGTTATGCCGCCAATGCCGATGAGCTCGTTTCAGAACTGGAATCGCTGCAGATCGATATCCGTAACCGGCTTGCACCGCTGAAGAACCGCAGCTTTCTTGTGTTTCATCCGGCCTGGGGATACTATGCCGCCGCATTCGGTCTGAAACAGATAGCCGCCGAAGAGGAGGGCAAGACGCTCACGCCCCGTCAGCTGCAGGAGGTCATAGAGCGGGCAAGAACCTCGAACATCCGGGTGGTTTTCGTTTCTCCTCAATTCAGCACGGTCCAGGCCGAAGCCATAGCGAGAGATATCGGCGGCGTGACCGGAACGGTCGATCCGCTTGCCCGGGACTATCAGGAGAATCTCCGGCAGGCAACCGGGGCGTTTCTGAAGGCGATGCAATGACGCGCGAGATCGTCCGCTGCGACAGGCTCGGCGTGGAGCTTGGAGGGGTAACGGTGCTCAGGGACCTCTCCTTTTCGGTTGATGAAGGCGATTTTCTTGCCATTGTCGGCCCGAACGGAGGAGGGAAAACCACGCTGCTTCGCGTACTGCTCGGCCTGCAGAAGCCTGTCGAAGGTCGCGTCCTGGTGTTCGGAGCCGTTCCGGGGCGCTTTCCCGAAAAGATCGGCTATGTTCCCCAGCGGCTTTTTTTCGATCGTGATTTTCCCCTCGGGGTCAGGGAAGCGGTGCTGATGGGGCGGATGGCATTGAAAACCCCCTTTCAGCACTACAACAAAGCCGACAGGGCGGCGGCCGATGAAGCGCTGGGGATTGTCGGGCTGAGTGCGCTCGGTAACCGCAGAATCGGCGCTCTTTCAGGGGGTGAGTTGCAGCGTGTCCTTATTGCGCGCGCTCTTGCCGGAAAGCCCGAACTGCTTCTGCTCGATGAACCGACGGCAAGCGTCGATCCTGAAATGAGGACATCTATCTATGATCTGCTGGATCAGCTCAAAAAAAGTATCACCATTGTTCTGGTGACCCACGATACCGGTACGGTCAGCCGTTTTGTCGGGAGAGTGCTCTGCCTTAACTGCAGCATGGTGATGCGGGAAAACCCCGAGGGCACCCCGGGAGGAGATACCGCCCGGCAGATCTATCCCTACACGGTCGATCTGCTGGTTCATCATCCTCACGCTCACGATCGGCCGGAATCCAACGTCAAATCCTGACTCCATGAACGGCGATATCTTTGCCTTTGAATTTTTTCGCAATGCGGTGCTGGCCTCGCTGCTCGCAAGCATAGCCTGCGGCATTACCGGCAGTTACGTCGTGGTGAAAAAAGTCGGTTTTATCAGTGGGGGCATAGCCCATACCGCATTCGGCGGCATAGGGCTCGGCTACTATCTCGGCATCAATCCGCTTTTCGGCGTCATTCCCTTCAGCCTTGGAGCCGCCATTGCCATCGGTCTGCTCAGCAGAAAGGCGAAGGTTGCCGAAGATACGGCGATAGCCGCGTTCTGGGCTGTCGGTATGGCTGTGGGTGTCATTCTGATCGGCCTTACCCCCGGATATGCTCCGAATCTGTTCAGTTACCTGTTCGGCAACATTCTGACGGTTCCGACGGGTGATCTCTGGATGATCGCCATGCTCGACCTGCTGATTGCAGCCGTGACCTGGCTGTTCGGCAAGGAGTTTCTGGCGCTTTCTTTCGATGAGGAGTATGCCGAGGTTTCCGGGGTGAAAACCACCCTGTTCTACCTGCTGCTGCTCTGCCTCATAGCGCTTACCGTGGTTATTCTTGTCCGGGTGGTCGGTATCGTGCTGGTTATCGCCCTGCTGACCATACCGGCGGCGATCGCAAGGGTTTTCAGCCGCACTCTCGGAGGGATGATGCTGCTTGCCACACTGTTTTCCGCGTTTTTCTGCCTGACGGGGCTCTGGCTGTCCTATGAACTCGATCTCGCCTCCGGTGCGACGATCATCATTCTGGCCGGAGCTGCGTTTCTGCTGGTCCATGCCGGCCGGCTGGTCATTTCTTCCCGGCGGGCACGATGACCACCGGGCACTGCGCCCTGCGCACGACTCCTTCCGATACGCTGCCGATCAGCAGATGATAGAGCGCTCCGTGACCGTGTGATCCGAGAATGATCATGCCTGCCCGGAACCGCTCCGCAGCTTCGATAATGGCTTTTACCTCGTCACTGTGGGCGATGTGTGCGGATACCTCGATTCCCCGGGTTTTCAGGGTTTCCGCGATTTCGAGAAGCTGTTCACGGGCCCGGCTTTCGGGGAGTATTCCCTCCTGTGATGCAGGCTGTTCCTGAGCGGGCATCAGGGGTTCAATGCTGTTCTCCATATCGAGGACCGGTGTTGCCGGTGCGATGACATGCAGCAGAAAAACCTTTGCCCGGAGTGCGTCGGCCAGTGTGCAGGCGTGAGTGACGATTTCTCCTGTGGTTTCCGAAAAATCGATGGCGACAAGCAGGTTCATGGATGGTTTTCTCCGCTGAAAGACCGGAACTCCCGCACGACTTTCTGCATCGATTCCGGATCGTTGATGTTGCTGATGGCGCGGCTGCCGGAAAGCGTTATCTCGCCTATTCGACGGTTTTCGAGGAGCGCCTGCAGCGAATGGTTGCCTTCTGCATGGCCGGCAAGCAGCGCGGCTCTCGATTTCGGCTCGTAGCAGGCCGAGAGCGGTTCGAATTTTCCTGATCCGGGAATCCTGAACGCGGTCGCGAAGCGCAGCGGCATGCGGTTTTCGAGAAGTTCGCCAAGCAGGGCCGCGTCGAGAAACGGCATGTCGCAGGCAACGGCAAGCCATGCGGTTTGAGGGTGGCGCTGCTGCGCCGACAGCAATCCTCCTGCCGGGCCGGTTTCAAGGTAACGGTCGGTAATGACCGGCAGTCCGAAAGATGCATAGATATCCTCCTGGTCGCTGCGGCAGGAGAGGAACACTTCCCGGCAGTGCTCTTTGAGAAGCGCCGCCGTATGCAGAATCTGGTTTTCGCCGTGATAGGAAAGCAGGGCCTTGTCGGTGCCCATTCTGCGGCTTCTGCCTCCGGCAAGGATCAGGCCCGACAGAGGCGTTTCCGATACGTTTCCTGCAAAAAACGACTCGATGAAGGCGGTAATGGTGTCGATGTCGTCGCGATGGAAAACGGGGATGTCGCAAGGGGAGCAGGGGAATTCCGTTTCGGCGCCGGTCGAGACCAGTGCGACGACCTGCGGTATGGCGCCGGCGGCAAGCTGTTCGAGAATCTTCCTTTCCCGGTCAACCATCAGCAGCTTGGGCAGCTGCAGCTCCTTCAGACCCTCCACCAGCAGCATGTCGCAGTCCAGAAAAACCGTACGTTCCGATAACTGCCGGTTTCCGGTTCCGGTAATCACCGCTTTTTTCTCCGGGTCGGAGATCATGACGGTGCCTGCTCCGGCCTTTTGAAGCGTATGGGAGTCCTTGCCTTCACGGTCTATATCGAAACGGTGGCATCCGTGCTTGTAGTAGCCGACCGCAAACCGTTCCGAAAGACGGTTTACGACTGCGGCAGCAAGGGTTGTCTTTCCGGTCCCGGAAAACCCCGAAAGCGCTATTTCAAAGGGATGAAAAAGCATAGGTGGTCGTTTGCAGTCCCGGTGCCGTGCGACACTGCAGCGGGAAAGCCTTGCCGGGGTACGGGGAGATGCGCTGCAGTTATGCTTTTGCCTGTTTCTTTTCCTGCAGAATCATGATGACGGCTGCAGTAACGCCGGGCAACCATCCGAGCAGGGTGAGAATGCCTGTCAGCATGATTGTTCCAGCCTCCTTGTTCATGACGGCGGCGGGAGGGAGAATAAAGGCAAGTATCCAGCGGCGAATATCCATAACGGGCTCCGGTTTTCGATTTTTACAATGGTAAAACCGCTGAAATTTAATACTTCTCGGAACAACAACCAACGCAAAACCGATATGGCGCTCTTCTGAACGATCTTCTGCTGTCGATAACTTGTTTTTTAGTGTTAAAGTTTTAAATTAGAGTCCCCTTCGAAATGATCCTGAGTGATAACAATTGTATACTCACGGTTTTTTGAACATAAATTGGAATATTTTGCATAAAACAGTTCATCCCGACGTGGTTTTGGATGATGTTGATGAGGTAATCGACGAGCCGAACTTTAATAACCCCAATACCTCACCCGAACCGCCAAGTCCCTACGCCGACCTGGAAAAAAAGTACCGCAAAAACAGGTTCAACAAGAGCAGGAACAAAAATTCTTCCGATCCTCAAGGCTACAACAGCAAGCTTGCATCCGCCTCGCCCAAAGCTTCGAGAGGCAACAAAGTCCAGAAAAGAAAAACAACAGGAAAATCTCCCTCGAAACCCGCCCGCTTTTCTCCAGGAAAACGCAGTTCATGACGGCAGGCTGCCGCATACGGTAAGCAGCTTGTGAAAGCAGAAAAGTTTTTGGAGGGGATGTTCAGCTGAAGGGGGGAACAAGCCTTCTTTATCGTATGCATTTTGAAATACAGGCACACCGGGGAGCGAGGGCGTTCTTTCCCGAGAACACCGTTCAGGCCTTCTGCAAGGCTGCGGATCTGGGTGTGAGGGTTATCGAACTCGATCTTCTTGTTTCCGGAGATCACCAGCTTGTCGTTTCCCACGATCCGTGCCTCGGCGCTCCGCACGCTGCAGCTCCCGACGGCAGGCCGCTCGGAGAGAAGGATCAGGGGCGTTTTTGTCTGTACGATATGTCCTACGCTGAAATCGCAGCTTTCGGTTGCGGCCTTCCCGACCCGCATTTTCCCCTGCAGCGGGGTATCGATACAGCAAAACCGCTTATAGCAGATGTTTTCCGCCAGGTGGACGCCCATATGCTTGCCCATCATCTTCCGGGAGAGATGATTTTCAATCTCGAACTCAAATCCTGGCCGGACAGGGATAACGAGCTGCATCCGCCGCCGGATGTCTACGCGTTTCTTGTTGCCGGGCAAATCCACCGAACCTCCATGGCATCGAGAGTCAGGGTCCAGTCGTTTGACGACCGCCTTCTGAGGGAGGTAAGGATGCGTTATCCGGAATTGTGTTTCGGATTTCTGGTCGATGACGGCTCCCGTCTCGCCAACTTCAGGGCGGAAACAGGTTTTGTTCCTGCCTATGTCAATCCGTATTATTCACTCCTGAACACCCAACTGGTCGAAAGGCTGCACAGCGAGGGTGTTCGTGTCGTTCCCTGGACGGTAAACCGTCCGGAAGAGATGCTTCGCCTGAAGCGCATGGGAGCCGACGGCATCATCACCGACCACCCGGAACTTGCCCTGCAGCTCGAAGAGCTCTTTGCATGAAACCGATTCATCCCGAAAAAGAGGAGCGCTATGGACTTTACCCATCTTGACGAACACGGACATGTCGCCATGGTCGATGTTTCCCATAAACCCGGAACCCAGAGATCCGCAACGGCATCCGGATCCATTTCGATGCGTCCGGAAACCATTCTTCTGCTTTCAGGGGAGGCCATTCCAAAAGGAAACGTTCTCACTGCGGCCAAGATTGCCGGAATTCAGGCGGCCAAACAGACGGCTCACCTCATTCCTCTCTGTCATCAGCTCAATCTCTCCTGGGTGGATATCTCCTTTGCCGTGCTCGAAGACCGCATTGCCATTTCGGCTACGGCCAGAACCCGGGAGTCCACCGGTGTCGAGATGGAGGCGCTCACAGCCGTGTCGGTAGCCGCCCTGACTATTTACGACATGTGCAAGGCTCTCGATTCCACAATGGAGATCGGCTCCATCCGTCTCGAGGGGAAAACCGGCGGGAAAAAGCAGCTCGCCGTGGAGTACCGGCCGAGAACATCCATTCTCGTGCTTTCCGATTCCATCGCTGCCGGAAAGGGGTGCGACCGTTCAGGAAACGTGCTGCGGGAGGGTCTTGAGTCCGCGGGATGTACGATTGAAGAGCTTCGGATCATTGCCGACACGAAAGAGGAGATCGGGGCCGCTGTCGAAGAGTGGGTTGCGGGGGGGGTAGAGCTGATCGTGACTTCCGGCGGCACCGGTCTCGGTCCAAGGGATGTTACGGTCGATACCCTGCAGCCGATGTTTACCAGAAAACTTCCGGGGATCGAACAGGCCCTGTTCAACTGGGGGCAGGGGAAAACAAAAACCGCAATGCTTTCGAGACTTGCAGCCGGAATGATCGGTGATTCGCTTCTGATATGCCTTCCCGGCAGTCCCGGCGCTGCGGCGGATGCTCTCGAGGTGCTTGTTCCCGCGGTTTTCCATGCTTTTGCCATGCTCAAAGGGGAGGGTCACCAGCCATGATTACCGTCCAGGATGCTCATCGCTTGATACGGGAGTCCGTCGGAGTGCTGCCCCTCGAATACCAGCCGCTTGTGCGGCTGCAGGGGCGTGTTCTGGGTGAAGATGTCGCCGCCCCGTTTCACCTGCCCCGTTTCACCAATGCCGCCATGGATGGCTTTGCCCTCCGGCATGCCGATATTGAGGGTGCGTCGCGGGATACTCCGGCCAGGCTGCAGGTCGTTTCCGAAGTTGCTGCCGGCGCCATGCCCGTACGGCCCGTTGTACCGGGAACCTGCGTTCAGATCATGACCGGAGCGCCGTTGCCGGACGGTGCAGATACGGTTGTGGCTTTCGAACAGACCAGCGGATTCGGCAGCCGGGAGGTTTCGGTTTTTTCAGCCCCGAAACAGGGCGCCAATATCCGTTTCGCAGGCGAGGAGGCAGCCGGCGGCGCCGTGCTGCTGCGAAAAGGAACGACCGTTACGCCTTCGGAGATTGCCGTGCTCGCCACACTGGGCATTGAGGGAGCGCTTGCCTGCGGTGTTCCGAGGGTGGCGCTTGTCACGGTAGGCGATGAACTTCGGACGCCGGGAGAGGCGCTCGATGGTCCGGCCATCTACAACAGCAACCGCTTCATGCTGCAGGCGCTCTGCCGCGCATGGGGTATCGAGCCCGTGCTTCAGCTGCATGCTCGTGACGACAGGGAGGCCCTGCGGGACGTGCTTGCCGAGGCTCTTGCCGGATGTGACATGCTGGTGACGGCAGGAGGGATTTCAACCGGTGAATACGACTATGTGCAGGAACTGCTTCGCGAAGCCGGCGTAACTTCCCGATTCTGGACGGTAGCCCAGAAACCGGGAAAACCGCTTTATTTCGGAGTCAGCGGCGACCATCGTCCGGTTTTTGCCCTGCCGGGAAATCCGGTTTCGGCAATGACCTGTTTTCATGAGTATGTCGTTCCGGCACTCTTTCTGCAGCAGGGCCGGGTGCTTCCCGGAAAGATGGACGCACTGCTTGCCGAACCCTTCCCCGCCGATAAAAAACGGCACCGTTTTCTGCCTGGCGCCATCTGGCAGGAGAACGGCCGCTTGTACTGCAGGGTATCCCGGAAGGTCGAGTCGCATATGATCACCGCTCTTGCCGGCGCCGACGGCATCATCGAATCCGGGCCCGCTCCTGATGCGCTTGCGGCCGGCAGCACCGTGGTCTGCTCGATATTTCCCTGGGCTGAAATCATGCAAGCCGCCGGGGAGGAGTGAATGCAGGATCAGGGGCTACGGCCGTCGCAGGCTGCGGAGCAGCTTTTCCCCCTCGCCGAGGAGCAGCTCCAGTTCAACAGCTGAAACTCCGGCCGGACTGAACATCAGGCGGTCGATCGACTCAAGCTGCTTTTCAAGTTCCTTGCAGATATCCCGCGATACGCCTTTTTCCAGAAGTGCGGCAGAAAGCTGCGCCCTGGTGAGGCTTTCCGGTTTCGGAACGCCCTTTTGCCCGATGATGGTGTACAGCGCGTTTTTCATCTCCTGCGGAGTTTCGCCGCCTGATGGGAGTAGAGCTCCGCTTCGAGTCTCCTGCCGCCGGGACCCTCTTCCATGCAGCTTGTTTCTGACAAGCGCCATCGTCAGAAAGACCAGAAGAGCGGTAACGGCAAGTGCGGCCGCAGGCAGAGCGGGAGCCGTTTTTTTTGCGGGCTCTTCCGGTGCGCTATCCGGCAGCCGGCTTGTGCCGGTGGCTTTTTCGGCAGGCAGTACGCTGATCGCGATCGGGTCGGCGGAAAGCGTCCGGTAGCGGTTTTTAAGGGGATCGAAATAGACGAAACGCATCCCCGGAATGGTCTCTTTTCCGGTTTGGTCAGGATAGATGGTTACTCTGCATGAGAATGAGCCTGCAGCATAGGCCTTGCTGCTGTCGAGATGCAGCGCCGTAACCGGAGGTCTCTGGTGGAATGCAGGCGGGAAAACGAGCCTGGGAGCGCTGAGCGCCGCAAGGTTGCCGGTTCCGGCAATGGTCAGGGCTATCGTAACCGGCTCGCCGGCTCTCAGGACCGTACGATCGGCTGTTCGCTCGAAGGAGAATGAGCCTACAGCTCCCTGGAACCCTTCAGGCGCAGGCTCCGGCAACTGCCTGACACGGATGGGCATTTCAGGAGCGGCAAGCACGGTGTTTGCGTTTTTGCCCGGTGGCGGCACATCGGGGAAAAGGCACCGGAGGCGGTATCCCCTGATGCTTTGCTCTCCGGGCTGCAGGGCCGAAATCCGGTACTGCCGCACAAGTGCGCTCCGGTAGAGGGTGCCGTCGATCGTGACGGGCATGCTTTTGACATAGCGCCCGGGATCGATCTCTTCAGCCCGGAATCCTTCGAGCGCAGGATCCGACAGGTCGGAAACCTGCGGGGCGTCACCGGTGAAACAGAGGGTGAAGGAGAGGATGACCTCCTCTCCGGCGTAGGGGGTTCTGTTGGAGATGGTTGTGCGTATGAACGGCGCTTTTTTTGTCGGTGTCCGTTCGCCGTTTGCGGTCGCAGCAAGACAGAATACGGCTACAGCCGCCATCAGGAGAGCGCTCAGCGCAGATCGGACGGTATTCCGCATGGACCCCCTTCCGCGGTTGTTTATTTTTTCAGTTCCCTGGAGCGTGCCGCCGCCGCCGAGACCGTATCAACGAGAATCTGTCGGATGTTCCGCTCGTCCATCACCTGCAGACCGGCTTCGGTCGTTCCTCCGGGAGTGGTGACATCCCTGATCAGTTCTTCAGGGCTTCTGTCGCCGGAGAGCACCATTTTGGCCGCGCCAAGCATGGTCTGTGTGCTCAGGAGCAGGGCGTCCTCCCGCGAAAGCCCGCACTGCATGCCTCCCTCGACAAGCGAAGCGATGATGTGGAACATGTAGGCTGGTCCGCTGCCCGATACCGCGGTGGCGGCATCCATGAGCTGTTCGCTGTCAAGCACGACGGTCCTGCCGATTGCCCGGAACAGCTCTCCGGCAAGCTCGATATCCTCGTCCGTCGCCGCCGCACCACGACACAGGGCGGTCATGCCTTCGCCGGCAAATGCCGGAGTGTTCGGCATCACCCGTATCACTCTCGTTTTTTCGTTCGTGTGTTGCCGGATGAATTCCGAAGAAATGCCGGCAGCCACACTCAGAATCAGATGCCTCTGGGTGAGAAATGGTTTCAGTTCGCCGAGTACGCCCTCTATCTGGTAAGGTTTCACCGAAAGGACGATCACCTCCGCTTTTCCTGCAAGCGCTTCGATGGAAGGGCACGCCTCAACGGGGTAGGCTTCCGATATGCTTTCGATAGCCGCCGGGAGGGTATCGTAGCCGCAGAGGGTTATGTTTTCTTTTTTTGCGAGTCCGGCAATCAGCGCCCGGGCGATTCTTCCGGTGCCGATAAAGCCGGTATGGAGAGTGTTCATCGGTTGAATAATAATGGTTAAAACAACTAGTAACGATATGTAAGCTTTTTCGCCGTTTTTTCCATCAGCGAAACTTTCCGTTTACCGGTACCGCACCTTGAAGAGGAGAATGATGAAGAGCAGCAGGAAAGAGACGCTGTTGGCCGTTATCATCGGCAGGTCGTTTTTCGCCAGGCCATAGCACAGCCAGAGGATAATGCCCACGTTCATGCTGACTGCCCAGAGCAGGCTGATATCGCGGGTCTGCCTGGTAGCCATGATTTTCAGCGCCTGGGGCAGGAGCGCGAGCGTGGTGATGATGCCTGCCGCGAATCCCAGCATCTCGCCTGATTGCATATCCATCGGTTCTCCTTTTCTCGATTGTGAGTTGCGCAGGTCAATATACGAAAAGGTTGTTCTGCGGGAGCCTGGTGCGGAAAACAGGGCGGGGTGAAAAGATCTCGCAAGAATGTCGGGATTTCACGGAGAAGACCGGGGTGGGGAGAATAAACGACAGAAGGCGGGGTCACTCCCCGCCTTTTGCTGAAAAAAAGACAGGAAGCGCTTATTTGCTGACGCTGACCATGTACTCGACGGCGAGTTTGACCTCGGCGTTGGTGAGTTTCGTGTTGCCGCCCTTGGCAGGCATCATGCCTTTCTTTCCCTGGTAGCCGGCGATGGATTTGTTTACCAGCACGTTCACGCCCTGTGCGATGCGAGGAGCCCAAGCCGGCTTGTTGCCGGTTTTCGGCGCGCCCATGATGCCGTCCTTGTGGCATGCCGAGCAGTTGGCGTCATAAACGGCTTTGCCGGTAGCGGCGTTGGCATCGGTCATGCTGAAAGCGATCATAAACAGTGCGCAGAAAGCAGCAGATACGAAACGAGACATAGAGTTCTCCCTTGCAAGAATTAATGATTGTTGATGATTGGTTGTGTGCCGGTTGTGCAAAAAATCTCAAGCCGAATATTTTAGCATTTAAAATCCGGCCTTCCAAATGCCTCCGGAATTTTTATGTGCATGTAGTTATACAGTAGCCGCAAGGAAAACGGAGCATCGTCGCGAGACGTGCTCCGTTTTTATCCGCCTGAATCCGGGACAGTGCCTTAACCGGCTTATTTTGCCAGGCTGGCCAGATAGGCTACGGCGCTCGCGACCTCTTCGTCGGTCAGATCAGCGTTTCCGCCTTTTGCCGGCATCATGCCGCCTTTACCGGTGAATCCCTCGATGGATTTTTTTGTCATGACATCGACACCCTGTGCGATACGCGGAGCCCACGCTGCCTTGTCGCCGGGTTTCGGGGCGCCCATCATGCCTGCGTCGTGGCAGCCGTTGCACCCTTTCGTTTCGTAAACGGTTTTACCTGCGGCAAGTTTCGGGTCGGCAGGCGTTTCCGCTGCGGCAGGAGCAGCAGCAGGAGCGGCGGTTTCGGCCGGTGCCGCGGCCTCTTCCTTGGATTCGGGAAATTCAAGCTTGGCCGGTGGTTTTTCGAGACCGCATGCGCCAAGAAAAAGCATGCCTACAGCGAAAACAGGCAGAAAGCGTTTCATAGTGTGTTCTCCGTTGGAAAGGGTTGTGATGTTGTGAAGGGTATAAAAATGTAACGGCTATAATTTTATGAATAATTTACCGTATGGCAAAATGGTTTTTTATTCAGGGTTGCCCCCGGCAAGCTGCCTCTGGAGGTCCTGCCGTGAGAGCCCGTAGAGATGGGTGTAGAAGAGGTTGAAAAAAAGTACCGCTGTTTTGGCGCTTGGCGCATTGAGACCTCTTCGGATGGAACCGGTTGCACTGAACACCTCACGGGTAAGTTTCGAGTAGCTTTCCACAAAGGCGTCGAGCGGAATGTTTTTAGGCAGGTAGAGCATCTCCTGGCCGAAGGTATAGCGAAAGGCGGTGATGTCGGACGGGTCGAAGAGCAGGCGTCCCTCCTCTCTGAGCCGGTCGAAAACCCTCGTGCCGGGAATGGGCCTGAGAATGTTGATGCCGGGAACGTCGAGCTTCGTTTCGCCGATGAAGTCCAGAATAGCCGCCGGAGTATCGAGGGTATCGCCGTCGAGTCCGTAGATGAAGCTGCCGTAGAGGCTGATTCCCGCACCCCGGATGTTTTTTATTGCCGCCACCAGTTCCGTCGATTTGTTCTGGGTTTTGCGGTGGGCATCCCGGCTTTCCGGTTCTATGCTTTCGATGCCGACCAGCAGGGCCCGGCAGCCGGATCGAGCAAAGGTTTCCAGGAGCCGGGGCTGCTGGCCCAGTGTGGTGGTCGCCTGGCCGAACCAGCTGATGCGATAGGGAATCAGGCGCCGGAAAAGCTCCTCGGCATAGGTCGGGTCGGCATTGATGGAGTCGTCGACAAAAAAGAAAATGCGCCGGTCATGGCGGAGAAACCGGGCAACCTCATCGACAATATCGTCGATCGTTCTTCTGCGCAGCGACCGGCCGTTGAGCACATGGACGTTGCAGAAGTCGCAGTTGTAGGGGCAGCCCCGTCCGGTCTGTATGAGGTTGGTCGTGAAGTAGCGGTTTTTCTGCAGCGCATTTTTGCTCACCGGGCGAGGTTCTTCAAGATCAGGAAAACGGTCGGAGCTGTATTCGGATTTCAGATTGCCGCTTTTCAGGTCTTCGAGCACCGTTTTCCAGAGGTCGTCTGCCTCTCCGTGCACGAGGATATCGCCGTGAACGCGGCAGGAATCGGCGAACAGGGTGACATGCGCTCCTCCGAGAGCTACGGTGATTTTTTTCTCCCTGAGCCTGTCTGCAAGCTCGAAGGCTTTTCTGGCCATGCCGGTCTGTACGCTTATGCCCACCAGATCCCAGTGCTCCGCTTCCGGAAAATCCTCGAATCGCATATCGCACAGCCGCTGTTCGACCCCAGGTACCCCGATCGAGCTGAGAATCATGAGCGAAAGCGGAGGAATGGCGAACTGGCTTCGCTTGATGAGTTTTCTCACCGAGCTGTCGAACCAGTACAGAATCGGGCTTTTTTCCGGTTCTGCGTAGAGCGAGCGGGCGCCGTCGACACCGCTTTCGGAGGGGATAAAGACCAGCAGCACTTTTTTCGGAACGGTCATGGCTTCTTACCAGTCCTTCAGGTTTTTGCCGGATGAGTTTCCCCTGGCGTGGCTCTGCGGGATTTTCCGCATCAGGCTGTTTTCCTGGAGCCGGGCGTTTTCAAGAACCCGCTCAGCCGTTTTCATGAGCCCGCCCGAGGCAGGATCGCCGTTCTCCCTGCGGTTATCCTGCTGTCTTGAAGATGATGATTCCGGCTTGTCGAGCATGCGGAGCACTATTTCGTAATTGATTCTCGCATCGGTGTCGGCGGGGTCGGAACGCAGCACGGAGGTGTAGCGGAGGAGGGCCTGCCGGAGCAGTTCCCTTTTGTGCATTCCCTCTCCGGTGGCGATGCCTTCGAGGGCAAAGGAGGTGCCTTCGTTGTAGAGAGAGGGGTTGCGGAGCCCTTTTTCCCCGGGGTTCAATACGATGCTTCGGTAGATCCGCCGGGCCTGGGTGTGCTTGCCCTGCCGGGCAAGGCTGCCGGCAAGGTTGAAGCGGGCCGGCGCCGATCCCGTCTTTTCCTGAGCGATATCCGGCAGGGTGCGGTAGAGCTGTTCCGCCCGGAAATACTCTCCGCGCATATAGTGCTCGTTGGCTTTATGCATCGTGCGATACTCCCGGAACTCCCCCGACAGGGAAAACGCCGTGGCAAGCAAGAGAAAAAGGGCGTGCAGGGTAATCATTGGCAGGATCTCTTTTCTGCAAGATAGAGCGGCAAGGGCAAAGTCGGAAAAAGAAAGCGGCTTTCGGGTCGTCCGTGCGGCTGAAAAGAAAAAGCCGCCCGGTTCGAAAGAAAGGGGCGGCTTTTCCGGCGTGTTCCTTCAGGAGTGAGCCGTCAGCTGCCGAGGAAGGCTTTCTGAACCGCGCTGACTCCCGCACCGATTTCAAATTTGAAATTGATCTCTTTCAGGGCCCGTTCCAGACCGCCGATAACGGTCAGCATGTCCAGCTCATCATAGAAGCCGAGGTGGGAGACGCGGAATATCTTGCCCTTGTACTCGTCCTGACCTGCGGCGACGGTGATGCCGTTCTTGTTTTTCAGCGCCTTGTTGAACGCCGACCAGTCCACGCCCTCGGGGAGCCAGACCGGGGTGACGGCAAAAGAGGGGGAGTTGCTGAAGAGCTTCATGCCGAGCGCGCTGCAACCCTGCCGACAGGCTGCCGCGAGGCTTTCATGACGTTTCCAGATGTTCTCGATCCCTTCCGCACGGATCATCTGCAGGGCCTCGTCCAGCCCGATTACCAGAGATACCGCCGGAGTGAACGGGGTGTCTTCGGCGCTGTGCGCTTTCAGGGCCTTTTTCAGGCTCAGGTAGAACTGCTGGGTGTGGGTATGCGCGTTGATGATATCCTGGGCCCTTTCCGAAATCGCAACCAGGGCAAGTCCCGGAGGCATCATGAGTCCTTTCTGCGAACCGGTGATGCAGATGTCGGCGCCCCAGTCGTCGAAATGGAACTCATGGGCGCCGATAGCGGTGATGCCGTCAACGAGAATGAGTGCATCCGACTTTTCCCGGATAACCGAGCAGAGCGACCGGATGTCGGCTGCCGTGCCGGTGGATGTTTCGGAATGGGTAAGGCAGACGCCTTTTGCGTCGGGATGCTCCCTGAGCAGTTCAGCCATGCGTTCCGGCTGGATGGCGCTGCCCCACTGTACTTTTTCCTCGATGCAGTTGCCGGTGAAAATCCGCACCAGCTGGCCCCAGCGCTCACCGAACTTTCCTGCGTTGACGGTAATGACCTTTTCCCCCTGCCTGAAGATGCTGGAAACTGCGGCTTCCATGCCGCCGGTACCCGAACAGCTGAGCACCACGACGGGCTGGGTCGTTCTGAAGAGATACCTGAGGTCCTCGTGTACCCGGGTAAGGATTTCCATGAACTCCGGGTTCCTGTGATGGATAATCGGGGCGGCCATGCGAAGCATGACGTTTTCGGGTACAGGGGTTGGTCCCGGGGTGAATAGTCTTTTTTTCATCTCTTCAGAAAAAGGTTTGTGTGGTTAAAGAGATTGCGTTTTTTCAGTTTTTCGCCCTGTCCATCATATCGATGAACTGATCGAACAGGTAGTGGGAATCGTGCGGCCCCGGCGCGGCTTCGGGATGGTACTGGACCGAGAAACAGGGCAGCGAACGGTGCCGGACTCCTTCCACCGTATGGTCGTACAGGTTGAGATGGGTCATTTCGAGGTCTTCGGGCAGCGAATCCATCTTTACGGCGAACCCGTGATTCTGTGAGGTGATCTCGATTTTGCTGTTCCCGAGGTTCTTTACCGGATGGTTGCTGCCGTGATGGCCGAACTTCAGCTTGTAGGTTTCCGCGCCCAGAGCCAGAGAGAGCAGCTGGTGGCCGAGGCAGATGCCGAATACCGGCAGCGGACGGGTCGTACGGTTGTAGTCGGCAAGCGCCCGGATGGTTTCGATGGCGTACCCGACGGCAGCCGGATCGCCGGGGCCGTTGGAAAGAAAGACCCCGTCGGGTTTGAGTCCGATGACCTCTTCGAACGGCGTTGCCGCATTCAGTACGGTCACCCTGCAGCCGCAGTTCTGCAGTATCCGCAGAATGTTGCTTTTGATGCCGTAGTCGAATGCCGCGACATGGTAGCGGGCCTCCGGTTTGTCGAGCACATAGCTTTTACTCGCGGTCACGGTTTTAACCAGATCCTGTCCGGTCATTTCCTCTATGGCAAGCGCCTTTGCTTTCAGGCTTTCCGGATTCAGGTCCACGGCGGAGATAACGCCCCGCATGGCGCCTTTTTCACGGATTTCACGCACAAGCTTGCGGGTATCGATACCCGCAAGTCCCATCACTCCGGCCTGCCTGAGGTAGTTGTCGAGGCTGTCCGAGGCTTCGAAATTGCTGTAGATATGCGATACTTCGCGCACAATGAATGCCGATGCCCATACTTTCGACGATTCGTTGTCATCGGGGGTCACGCCGTAATTGCCGATCAGCGGATAGGTCATCACCACCATCTGGCCGGCATAGGACGGGTCGGTAAGAATTTCCTGATAGCCGGTATGCGAGGTGTTGAAGACCACCTCGCCGGTTGCCTCCCCGATACAGCCGAAAGCCGTTCCCCTGTAGACAGACCCGTTCTCTAAAACCAATAGTGCTGGTGTCTCTTGCATTATCGTTCGTTATTCCTTCGTGGTGATAAGTTTGTCTCCCGATTCCTGTTTCTCGACGTTGGCGATGGCCGTGCGGTCGAACTTGATTTTCAGGTTGTCGCCGACCTGCAGAAGAACGGTTTTCTTTTCCGTATCGATGCCGGCAACCGTGCCGTGAATGCCGCCGATGGTGACCGCCTTGTCGCCTCTTTTCAGACTGTCGAGAACCTTTTCCCGGTCTTTCTGTTTTTTCTGCTGGGGGCGGATCATGAAGAAATAGAAGACCACGAAAATCAGTACCAGAGGGACAAGCTGAATGAATGGATTCGGGTTCTGGCCTCCTGCGGGAGGAGCGAAAAGCAGCAGTGATAAAATGAAGTCGTGCATGATGAACAGGTAGAGTATGTGAAAAATGGCCGTACGAATTCTAATGTACGGTATTAACCTGACTATTTCAATGACGCCTTGCGGGTGCGGTCCCCAAAACTCGAGAACGGGGCTACATCGTACCGGTTTTTTCCGATGAGGCCTTTTTCGTGCATGAGTCCGGCCAGCGAAGCGATCATGGCGGCATTGTCGGTCGAGTAGACCGTTCCCGGCAGATAGAGCTGGATGCCGCTGCGCATACAGGCCTCTTGCATGGCCTTTCTCAGGGCCGAGTTGGCGCTCACTCCTCCGGCTACGGAGACGGCCCCCACCCGGTAGTGCCGGGCCGCGGCCATGGTTTTTTCCACCAGAACGCTGACGATGGCGTGCTGAACCGAAGCGGCGATATCCTGCAGGTGGGTCCGGATGTACTCCTCCGGATGTTTCTGCAGGTAAGTGAGCACCGAGGTTTTCAGTCCTGAAAAACTGAAATCGAAGTTTCCCTTGTAACTCCGGCTTCTCTGCGAGCTCGATGTCAAAGCTCTGGGGAATTCGTGAAAGTGCCGGTCGCCGCCGGCAGCCAGCCGGTCGATAACCGGTCCTGCAGGATAGGCGAGGCCAAGCATCTTGCCGGTTTTGTCGAAAGCCTCTCCGGCCGCGTCGTCGAGTGTTTTTCCGATCACGGCGTAGGAGAGATCTTCCTGCACGACAGAGAGGAGCGTATGGCCTCCCGAGACGGTCAGAGAGATGAATGCTCCTTCGGGTGAACGGTGTCCGGGAGACTCGGGAATGAAGGCCGAAAACATGTGGGCCTCGATGTGGTTAACCGGAACGAAGGGTATTCCGAGGGCGAAGGCCATTCCCTCGGCGAAACAGAGCCCGACCATCACGGCGCCGATAAGGCCCGGGCCTGCGGTGGCGGCTATGCAATCGAGATCATTTTTCGTTATATTGGCTTCAGTTACTGCACTGTCAACTATGGAAACAATCATCCTTTCGTGTTCTCTCGAAGCGAGTTCCGGTACAACGCCACCGAAACCGGTATGGCAGCGCTGCGAGCTGACGATGTTCGAAGCCACCCTCCTGCCGAGCAGTACGGCCGCGGAGGTTTCGTCACAGCTGGTTTCTATTCCTAAAATATTCATGGCTTAATTTTCTCTGGACGTATGGCAAAAGCTAACAAACCGGTAAACAATAGCAAACCGAGGCTCAAGGTGAGCTTTCTGGGCGTGCTCATGATCCTTCTCGGGGCGGATCTCGTTCTGCTTCTGGCTCCCGAAGTCGGCATCCTGAACAGCGGGTTCTATATTCCCGACATCTACACCTGGCCGGCTCTGATAGCCGGAATTGCGCTGCTTGTTACCGGTTTCAGGCATCTCTACAAAAAACCGTGACAGAAAAAGCCGGCGGGGATCGTCCAGCCGGTTTTACAGCAACCTCTTAACGGACGGAAGATATGCAGCATGCAGCAGGGCTCGAGGAACTGGGCCGGGAGATCAGGGATGCGTCGAGGTTCCTGGATCTCGCGGAGGAGCAGATTTCATCCCGGATCATCGGCCAGAAAGAGGTTGTCCACCGGGTTTTCATCGCGCTGCTCGCCGGAGGTCACATTCTGCTCGAAGGAGTGCCGGGACTGGCCAAAACCCTTATCGTCCGAACCTTTGCCGCGGCCATGAACCTGCAGTTCCAGCGCATCCAGTTCACCCCCGACATGCTTCCGGCGGATCTTGTGGGCACCATGGTCTACAACCCGAAAGATATGGAGTTTTACGCCCGTCAGGGTCCGCTTTTCGCCAACGTCATTCTGGCCGACGAAATCAACCGCTCGCCGGCCAAGGTGCAGTCCGCCCTGCTGGAAGCCATGCAGGAAAAACAGGTCACCATCGGCAGCAGCACCTTTCCGCTCCCCGAGCCCTTCATGGTGCTGGCCACGCAGAACCCCATCGAGCACGAAGGCACCTATCTCCTGCCTGAAGCCCAGATCGACCGGTTCATGATGAAGGTTATCGTCGGCTATCCCTCGTACGACGAAGAGCTCGGAATCATGCAGCTTGCGGCGGCGTCTGGAACCATCCCGGAGGTAAGGCCGGTTGTCGACGCGGGCGATATTGCCGCCGCGCGCCGGCTTGTAGACCGCATCTATGTCGATCCGCGGGTCCAGCGCTACATTGTGGACCTCGTGGTCGCCACCCGCAACCCTGCCGCCCACGGCCTTGCGTCGCTTGCCTCCATGATCGAATACGGCGCATCTCCGAGAGCCTCCATCTTTCTCCTGCTGGCTGCCAAGGCGCACGCATTCCTGCAGCACCGGGCCTATATCACGCCGGAGGATGTCAAGGCCATTGCCTACGAAACGCTTCGCCACCGCATCATTCCCGGCTACGAAGCCGAGGCCGACAACATAAGGACGGATGATTTCATTCGCGAAATTCTCCAGCATATAGAGGTGCCGTGAGTTTGACCCTGTCAGGCACCCCTGAAAAGCTCATTCCGGAAACCACGACATGAATCGCAGCGAGGAACAGAGCCCGAAGGCGTTCACGGACACAATCCGGCGGATTGAAATCCGTTCGCGGCGTCTGGCCGCAGAACTGTTCAGCGGCGAATACCACTCGTCGTTCAAGGGGAGGGGCATCGAATTCCAGAGCGTCAGGGAGTACCAGTACGGCGACGACGTACGGACCATCGACTGGAACACCTCCGCCCGAAAGAACGAACTCTATATCAAGATATTCACCGAAGAGCGGGAACGGACCATGCTGCTGCTCGTCGACGGTTCGGCCTCCATGCTTTTCGGCAGCAGGGAGCGAAGCAAGAGGGACCTTGCAGCGGAGGTCAGTGCAGTGCTGGCCTTCAGCGCCATCCAGAACAACGACAAGGTGGGACTGGTCGTGTTTACCGACAGGGTCGAAACCTTCATTCCGCCGAGGAAAGGACGGCAGCAGGTGCTGGTGATTCTCGATGAGCTTTTCAGGATGAAGCCCGCAAGCCGCAAAACCGACATCGACGCGGCACTCTCGTTCGTCGGCCATATGCGCAAGCGCCAGGCCATCGTGTTTCTCCTGACCGATCTGTTCGACAGCAATTACGAGCGGGGCATGAAGCTCCTGAACGCCCGCCATGATTTCGTGCTCATGCACATCAGCGATCCGCTCGACTGCATGCTTCCGGCAGCCGGGCTGCTCGATCTTGAAGATCCCGAAACCGGAGAGCGCATAAGTGTCGATGCCGGGAGCCGCAAATCGCTCGAACGCTACCGTGCAGCGCAGCAGCGTCAGGCGGACGCTCTCCGCGAAAAGCTCCTGCGCATGAAAATCGACACCGTCCGGCTCGACACCGGTCGCTCGTTCATCGGGGAACTCAACACTTTTTTCCGGTCCCGTGAACGGCGGTACTGATCATCCGGGGAGCCCGATGCGGGCGGCCACCCTGCTGCTCGCCCTGCTGCTTGCGGCGCTGCCCTTTCCGCTTCTGGCGGGCCAGACCGGAACGGCATCGACGGTTTTGGGGGTTTCGGTGGAACCCGACAGTCTCTATGCCGGTGAGCGGGTGATCTGTGCGGTAAGGGTCCGGCACCCCGAAGGCACGCTTGTCTCCATCGAACTGCCGGACTCCACGGCGCTCGAGCCCTTTTATCCTGTCGGACAGAAGCACTCCTCATCGATGCTCTCCCGCGGCCTTGCCGAAGAGCGCTTCGAGCTGGAACTGGCCGTTTTCGGCTCCGGCAGCCAGCGTCTGCCGGCTTTCGCCCTCCTGTTCCGGGATACGAGGGGGCGTATGCTCGAGAGGCAGGAATACCGTCCTGCCTCGTCGGTTTTTGTCAGAACGCTCACGCCTCCCGGCATGCTCGAGCTGAGGCCGCTCAAGCCGCCGGTGGATCCCGATTTTCCTTTTCCGCTTCTGACGGCGCTGCTCCTTGCCGTGTTCGGCATGGCGGGAGTCGTGCTGCTTGCCCTTTTTATCATCAAGCGCAAGGTCCGGCTTTTTGCCGAAACCGTCGATCCTGCCCAGGAGGCTCGCCGCAAGCTCGGCAAACTCCATAACCGTCTTTCCTCCGGTCTGCCCCCTGCGGAGTGCTATGCCGAGCTGAGCGCCGTCATGCGGGAGTATCTCGAACGGCACTACCATATCCGGGCGCTCGAGGCCGTCACGCAGGAGATCGAGCGCGATCTGCGCAAACTCGGGGTCTCGTCCTTCGACGCCATCATGAATCTCCTGCGTCAGGCCGATCTCGTGAAGTTCGCCGACAGCCGTCCTTCCGCCGAAGAGACCCGGAACTCGACCCGGCAGGCCGAAGAGATCGTCAGCTCGGGGCGGAGCGGTTCGCATTGAATCAGGAAGCGGAGGACCGGTCTTCCGCAATGGTTGTGATTTTTACAGTATGGAGGAAAGAGGGTGTTAACGCGGTAACGAGTTGCCTATGCAGGAATGGCTGACGCATATTTCCGGGATCGAGATCCTGGAGCCGCTCTGGCTGCTGCTGCTTCCGGTGTTCGCCCTTGCGGTTTGGTGGACGGGCCGGCAGGAGAAGAAAGGCCGTACTGCAGCGGTGATGTTTCCCGATGTCGACCGGCTGCGGAAGGAGGGTTTCGAGGCTCCGCCGGTTTTGCGCCGGCTTCCCGGATGGCTGCGCTGGGCCGCCCTGGTGCTTGGCGTGGCGGCCATGACGCGGCCCCAGCTTGTGGTGGAGGAGACGGTTGCAGAAGCGAGGGGCATCGATGTGGTGCTTGTGCTCGATATTTCCGGTTCGATGGAGCAGCAGGACGCCGGCGGACGGAGCCGTCTCGATGCGCTCAGGGAGGTTGCCCGCGAGTTCATCGGCCGGCATCCGAATGACCGCATCGGGGTGGTGGTCTTCAAGGGCGATGCCTACACGCTCTGTCCGCTCACGCTCGACCACCGGGTGACCGGCATGCTGCTCGACGGCGTTTCGCCCGATGTCGTCCGCAATGACGGAACGGCAATCGGGACGGCCGTGCTTGTTGCCGTAAACCGGCTCAGGGTTTCGCAATCCGCCCGGAAAGTCATGATACTTTTCAGCGACGGCTCTTCGAATGCCGGCCAGATCGATCCACTGACGGCAGCCTCCTTCGCGGCCGCTCACGGCATCCGGATCTATACGGTCGGTGCAGGTTCGGGCGGCTCGACCGCCTCCGCCCTCGACGAAGATGAGCTTCGGAACGTTGCCCGGACGGGTGGCGGTCGTTACTTCCGGGCGGGAAGCAGGGCATCGCTTGCCGAGACCTTCGAGTCCATCGACCGTCTTGAAAAAAGCCCGATTTCGAGTCCGGTCGCCAGAAACCGGTCAGGGCTGTTCGTGCAGCTTCTCGTGCCGGCCATTGTGCTGCTGCTTCTTGAAATGCTTTTATCGAATACCAGACTGCTCCGGATTCCCTGATTCCGGAGCGGCAATCCGGTTTCGTAACAAATAACAGCTGTATCCATGTGCTTTGCCTGGCCTGACAATCTTGTCTACCTGCTGCTGCTGATTCCGCTGGCCGTGCTCTTCGGTTACGGCTTTATGCGGCAGCTGCAGTCGAGGGAGCTGTTCGCCGGCAGGGGCATGATCCGCGGTCCCGGCCGCCGCAGGCTGCTCTTCGGCAGGATGCTGCATTTTTCAGCCATCGCCCTTCTCCTTTTCGCCCTTGCCGGTCCGCAGCTCTGCCGCGGACAGCGGGTGATCTTCCGAAAGGGCGCCGATCTGGTCTTCATGCTCGATGTGTCCACCAGCATGCTGGCTGCGGATGTTCCTCCCGACCGTCTCGAGCGGGCAAAGGACGCGGCGCTCCGCATCAGCAACCAGGTGCGGGACGGCCGCCGCGCCCTCCTGCTCTTTGCTGCGGCCCCTCTGGTGCAGTGCCCGCTTACGCACGACCGCGATGCGTTCGAGGCGCTCATCGCCATGGCCTCTCCGGTTCTCGTGGAGGAGCAGGGCACCTCGTTCGCACCGGCTTTCCAGCAGGCTCTCGAACTTTTTGCCGTTCCCTCTTCGACCGGAGGCGAAGGACGGTTTCGCTCCGAACGGATCGTCGTGCTGCTCAGCGACGGCGAGGACCATACGGGTGGAGCCACAGCTGCAGCCGCAAAGCTCGGGCAGGCTGGCGTCACGCTTTTTGTGCTCGGCGTGGGAGGCCGGGGTGATGCTCTCATTGCGGATCCTTTCCATCCGGGCGAGGTGAAGCGCGACCGGGATGGTAATGCGGTGAAGACCCGTTTCAGTCCTCTCGCACTCCGGCAGGTAGCCCGCGCATCGGGAGGCGCCTACTTCGATACGGCTGGCGGGGATGCCGTCTACGACGACGTCGCCGGGCGCATCAACCGCATCGTCGCCGGTTCGAGGCTGGTTTCGGTGCCGGCTGACGGATTCCCGCTTTACCGCTATGTACTCGGCGCCGGATTGCTGCTCCTGCTTTTCGAAAGGCTTCTTGCCGCATGGAGAAGTACCGGAATGCCCTGAACCATTTTTATGCCGCCACTCCCGCGTCAGGTTCCTGTGCGGTCTGGTTTCTTGACGAAAGATTATTTACATTGTCAGGGTTACTCTACACTTTCAGGTACGTTAATACTTATTTTCAATTGCCATGGAGCAGCAGAATACCGGTCAGAAAATCCTTGATCCGATCGAACGGGCCAAACTCGGAGTCAAGGTGTTCACGATGCCGTTTGCCGACGCCGAAAAAGTGATCGACGACTATGTGAGCGGCAAGAATTACGACACCGCAAGCGTAGCGTTTTTCAAGGACCAGGTAGCCACCCAGCGCCATATCCAGGAGAAAAGCGCCGAACTGCTCGCAACCGGCGGAGAGATCATGCGGCTTGTGACCAATGCCTTCATGAAGAACCTTCCGAAACCGCCGGCAGGCGGAGGCCCGGTGTCCTGATACCGGCTTTTCCTTCGGGATGCGTTTCAGATGCTTTGAAGCCGCGGCAGTTCGATCTTCCGCGGCTTTTTCTATTTACCCCGAAAAATCTGCCGAGGTTAACTTTTTTCTCTTTCAGATGGTTATAAAAGAAAGCGTTACGATATCCTATCACGACTGAACCGTCCGGAAGCGTTCTTTCCCGATGTTTCCGGAGTCCGAAAAAAAAAACAGAACGAACGATGCAATTCGATCCAAACAAATTCACCGTCAAAGCCCAGGAGGCCCTGCAGGCCTCGGCTACGCTTGCCGGAAGCAGGCAGCATCAGCAGATCGAGCCCGAGCACCTGCTTTACACCATGCTCGGCGACAGAACGAGCATCGCCGCGCAGATCGCCCGCAAGCTCGAAGCCCCTGTCGATAACCTGCTGGCCGCAGTGGAGCGTGAAATCGAGCGTCTCCCGAAAGTGACAGGGGCCTCGGCATCCGGCCAGTATGTCTCGCAGAATCTCGGCAAGGTTTTCGACGTGGCCCTCAAGGAGGCCGAAAGCCTCAAGGACGACTATATCAGTTCCGAACACCTTTTCATCGCCATGAGTGAAGCCGGGGTGAAGGTGTCGCAGATCCTTCAGGACGCCGGCATCAGCCGCAATCCCGTTCTCAAGGTGCTCGCAACCATCAGGGGCTCCCAGCGGGTGACCAGCCAGACGGCCGAGGAGACCTACAATTCACTGAAAAAGTATTCGCGCAACCTCAACGACGAGGCGCGCAGGGGAAAGCTCGATCCGGTAATCGGGCGCGACGACGAAATCCGCCGGGTGCTGCAGATCCTCAGCCGGCGCACCAAGAACAACCCCGTGCTGATCGGCGATCCCGGTGTGGGCAAGACCGCTCTTGTCGAGGGTATCGCCCAGCGTATCGTGGCAGGCGATGTCCCCGAAAACCTCAAGAGCAAGCAGATCGCTGCGCTCGATATAGCTCTTCTGGTCGCGGGCGCGAAGTTTCGCGGCGAGTTCGAGGAGCGGCTGAAAGCCGTAGTCAAGGAGGTGCAGTCCGCCGAAGGCGAGGTGATCCTCTTCATCGACGAGATTCACCTGCTGGTCGGAGCGGGTTCGGCCGAAGGCTCCATGGATGCGGCGAACATTCTCAAACCTGCCCTGGCCCGCGGCGAACTGCGCTGTATCGGGGCAACGACGCTCGACGAGTACCGCAAGCACATCGAAAAGGACGCCGCTCTTGAGCGCCGGTTCCAGACCGTGCTGGTCGATCAGCCGAGCGTCGAGGATACGGTTTCCATTCTGCGCGGTCTGAAGGAGAAGTACGAAATCCACCACGGCGTGCGCATCAAGGACGCCGCTCTCGTCGCGGCCGCCGAGCTGTCGAACCGCTACATAGCCGACCGCTTTCTGCCCGACAAGGCCATCGATCTCATCGACGAGGCCTCATCGCGCCTTCGGCTCGAAATCGACAGCAGCCCCGAGGAACTCGACCGGCTGAACCGCGAGATACGCCGCCTGGAGATCGAGCGCGAAGCCCTCAAGCGCGAACTCGAAGCAGGCGGAACAGCGTAAGACGCAGGCAGGAAAATCGCAAGCGGTGGGAGGTGAGCCGCCGGAAGAAGATGCTTCCGCAGCCAGCCGGCGAGTCGAAAAACTACTCCCGGCTTACTGCCGGCGACACACGACTCGCCCTCTGCGTTCTTTTACCGCCCACCGCCTGCTGCCTGCCGCGCACTTCTTGCGCCATTCTCTTTTCTTCCCGAAAATTCATACATTAAGGGTTGCATGACATTGTATGTTTTCTACGGTTTGATTTTATTAACCAACAAAAAACGGAGCGGAACGATGAAAATGATGAGGATTGTTGTGTTGGCCTTCATGCTGGCAGGAATGGTTGTACAGAGCGCTTTCGCAGGCTGGGACCCCCGCGATGAGGACGACGCCCGCAACGCGGTCGAGTTTTTCAGGAAAAACGCTCCGGGCCTTGACCGGTTTTTTGAGCACGCTTACGGCTATGCCGTATTTCCGGATGTCTACAAGGGGGGGCTCATCATGCTCGGCGGCGCTCACGGCAGCGGGTATGTTTACGAGCTGAACACCCTTATCGGGCGCTCCTCCATTACGCAGGTGAACGTAGGGCCGCAGCTCGGCGGACAGTCGTTTGCCGAAATCGTGTTTTTCAAGAGCAAGGAGGACCTCGACAATTTCAAGCAGGGGAACTTCGAACTGAACGCGCAGGCCACGGCCGTGCTGGTAAACTCCGGAATGGCCACCAATATCGATTATTCGAACGGTGTTGCGGTTTTCGTGATTCCGAAGGCCGGGGTTATGGCCGAAGCTACCGTCGGAGGCCAGAAGTTCAGCTACAGGCCGCTCTGAAAGATGTTCAGGGCTGCAGCGGCAGGGTGTTGTTTACAATAACGATGGAATGTATTCAATGAAGTACGAATTAGTTGTGGGCCTTGAAGTCCACTGTCAGCTCAATACCAACAGCAAGGCCTTCTGCGGCTGTTCGACCCGGTTCGGCAATCCGGCCAACACCAACGTGTGCCCGGTATGCCTGGCTCTTCCGGGAGCCCTTCCGGTGCTGAACCGCCGCGTGGTGGAGGATGCCGTCAAGCTCGGTCTGGCAACCGGCTGCTCGATCGCCCCCTCCTCCGTTCTTGCCCGCAAGAACTATTTTTATCCCGATCTTCCGAAAGGGTACCAGATCTCGCAGTTCGAGGAGCCGATCTGCACGGAGGGCATGCTGCAAATCGACGGCGGCGAAGGCCTCCGCGACATCCGGCTGATCAGGATCCATATCGAGGAGGATGCCGGAAAATCGATCCACGACATCGGTGAGGAGACCTATATCGACGTGAACCGCTGCGGCGTGCCGCTTCTCGAGATTGTCAGCTATCCCGATATCAGGACCTCGAAGGAGGCTTCGGCCTATCTGCAGAAGCTGCGTCAGATCGTGAAGTATCTCGGCATTTCCGACGGCAACATGGAGGAGGGGAGCCTCCGCTGCGACGCCAACGTTTCGGTCCGTCTGTTCGGCGACGGGGAGTACGGCACCCGCACCGAGATCAAGAACATGAACTCCTTCAAGAATGTCGAGAAGGCCATCGAGTACGAAATGCAGCGCCATATCGACGTCATCGAGGGGGGCGGAAAAATTGTACAGGAGACAAGGCTCTGGGATGCCGACAAGGGCGAGACCCGCTCCATGCGCGGCAAGGAGTTCGCTCACGACTACCGTTATTTTCCCGATCCCGATCTGGTGCCGGTGCTTGTCGACAGCGAGATGCTCGAACGCATCAGGCTGGAGCTTCCCGAGTTTCCCGAGGACCGGGAGCGGCGTTTCGCTGAAGAGTACGGCATTCCGGCCTACGATGCCGCAGTTCTGACGGTCGAACGTGAAGTTGCCGATTATTTCGAAGAGACCGTGGCGGTTTCGGGCGATGCCAAGGCGGCATCGAACTGGGTCATGGGCGAGGTGATGCGCACCCTCAAGGAGAAATATCTCGACATCGCGGAGTTCGCGATTTCTCCGGCTCGGCTCGGCGGGCTTATCCGGCTGATCGGCAACGGAACCGTCAGCAACACCATCGCCAAGCAGGTGTTCGAACTCATGCAGACGGGTGAGGCTTCCGCGGAAGAGATTGTCGAAAAGGAAGGACTTGCGCAGGTATCCGACACCGGAGCGATCGAGCGGACGGTTGACGAGATACTGGCCGCAAACCCGAAGCAGCTTGCCGATTACCGCGAGGGAAAAACCAAACTGTTCGGTTTCTTCGTGGGCCAGTGCATGGCGCGCATGAAGGGTAAGGGGAATCCGCAGATGCTCAACGAGGTGCTGAAAAGCCGTCTCGACGGCTGAGGGGATATCAGGAGTCGAAGAGATCCTTTGTGCGGGCAGTTTCAGGCCAGGTTTTTGCGAGTTCGGGGTTGATGACCTCGATCTTCCTCCGGGCCTCCTGCAGCCGCTCCTTGCACTTGCCGGCAATGGCGAGTCCCTCTTCGTAGAGGGCGATCGAGCTTTCGATGCCGGTATCGGGGTTTTCGATTTTCCGGGTTATCTCTTCGAGCCTGCTCATGAGCTCCTCGATCGAAAGATCGTTCTGTTTCTGCTCTGCGGCAGCGGTTTTTGCCATCGATGCAATGGTTGGGTTACGGGTTCAGGGGACATCTGTTGATTGCCGGTGAAACGGAAAAAATAAACAGATGCACCCTTTGCTAACGATAGATACATAATGAGGGTGATTATTCAAAAAGGCAGGTGCATGAGTGAAATTTGTCGATAGTGCCATTATCTCTGTCAAGGCAGGGGATGGCGGGAAAGGATGTGTAAGTTTTCGCAGGGAAAAGTTTGTTCCGAAGGGAGGTCCCGACGGAGGAGACGGCGGCAGGGGGGGGCATGTCTGGTTGAGAACCAACAGCCACCTGACCACGCTGCTCGATTTCAAATACAAGAGACAGTACGCAGCCGGACGCGGGGTGCACGGCCAGGGAGCCCGGAAGACCGGAAAGGACGGGGTCGATATCGTTATCGATGTGCCATGCGGCACCCTGGTGCGCAACGCGGCGACCGGGGAGACCATCGCCGACCTGACGGTTGACGACGAGAAGGTGCTTGTCGCATCCGGAGGCAGGGGCGGTCGCGGCAACCAGCATTTCGCCACGCCTACCCGCCAGGCGCCGAGGTTTGCCGAACCTCCGGGAAAGGGCGAGGAGATCGAACTGGAGCTCGAGCTGAAGCTGATGGCCGACGTGGGGCTTGTCGGGTTTCCCAATGCGGGCAAATCGACCCTGATATCGGTATTGAGCGCGGCAAGACCGAAAATTGCCGATTACCCGTTCACGACGCTGGTGCCGAATCTCGGCATCGTTCGTTACGAGGAGTACAAGTCGTTTGTCATGGCCGATATTCCGGGCATTATCGAAGGGGCCGCCGAGGGGCGGGGCCTCGGCCTGCAGTTCCTTCGCCATATCGAACGCACCAAGGTGCTGGCCGTGCTTCTGACGGCGGACTCCGGGGATATCGAGGCCGAATACGCAACACTTCTGGGCGAGATGGAGAAATTCGCCGCATCTCTGCTCCTGAAGCCGAGAATCGCCATCGTAACGAAAATCGATATCGCTCCCGATGACCTGGTTATACCGGAACTTGAAGACGGCACCAGGGTGCTGACTATTTCGAGCGTGACCGGCACGGGGCTCAAGGAACTGAAAGACGAGCTGTGGGTGAGGGTTTCATCCCACGCTTCCGATAAAAAGTATCTCGACAGGAGAGCGGAGGAGTGATGGCAGAGGAGTCCGGGGCAGTGGTCAGGTACGCGCGTCTCTCCGACGCAGGAGCCATTTCGGCCATTACCGCAGAGTACGCCCGCGAGGGGGTCATGCTCGAACGTTCGGCCGAAAGCGTGATCGAGAACATCCGCAACTTTTTTGTTGCGGAACATCAGGGGAAGATCATCGGCTGCTGCGCGATTGCCTTTTACACCTCGAAGCTTGCCGAAATCCGTTCCGTCGCGGTGCTTGCGCAGCATAAAAGAAAGGGCATCGGTCGTCTGCTGGTCGAAAAGGCAGAGGAGATTCTCCGGGAGGAGGGGGTGAAGGAGGTTTTCGTACTGACGCTCAGTCCCGATTTTTTCGGCAGTATCGGCTTTTCTGAAATTAAAAAAGAGTATTTTCCCCAGAAAATATGGAGGGATTGCACTCATTGCCCTAAACTCATGGCGTGCGACGAGATCGCCATGGTAAAAAACCTCTGACGAGCACTCAGAGCAGTACATTAATCCATTCAACAGCCCAGAATCCGTGATTGTTCAGGAAGTCATCGTAAAAAACAACGCAGGCCTGCACACCCGGCCGGCTGCAGCGGTTGTCAAGCTTGCCTCGCGTTTCAAGTCCGATTTTTTCATCGAAATGCAGGGCGTTGAGATCAATGCGAAATCGATTATCGGGGTGATGAGCCTGGCTGCTCCCAAAGGAACGAAGCTCACCCTGAAGCTTGAAGGCGAGGATGCCGACGAGGCTGCCCGTCAGCTTGTCGAGTTTTTTGAACAGGGGTTCGGCGAGCAGTAGGACCCGTAAGGTTTTCTCTATCCCGTTTCCATTTTGCGTATAGCGTTCATCTCTCCTTTTTTTCCCCTCAAGGGGGGGATATCCCGCTTCAGCGGCCTCCTTGCGGATGAGCTGCAGGCGAAAGGACATGCTGTCCAGCGTTCCGGTTTCAAAAAGCTTTTTCCATCCTTTCTCGTTCGCGGCCACTCGCCCGAAGCTCCCGAACACACCGCCGAAACAACTGTCAAGAGCGCCCAAGGTGCCCATGGCACCGCGAGTGTTCAAGGTGCCTCCGGCACCGCGAGTATCAAGAGCGCCTCCGGCACCGCGAGTGAAAAAGACGCGGTCAGCGTCGCGAGTGTTCAAAGTGCCCCTGGCACCGCGAGTGAAAAAGACGCGGTCAGCGTCGCGAGGATACATTCTCTCGTGCTGTACAACCCCTTTTCATGGCTATCCCTGCTGCACAGCCTGAAGCGCGGTCGTCCCGACGTGCTGCTCTTCGCTTACTGGACCGGCCTGCTCGCCCCGCTGCTTTTCACCGTCCGCAGGCTCTCCGGCATCAGAACCGTCGTGCTGCTGCACAACCTTTCCACCCACGAACCCTTCGTGCTCGAACCGTTTTTGCGGAAGCTGCTCCTTGCCTCGGCTGACGGTTTCATCACGCTTTCCCGGGAGGTGGCCGATGCGCTTGCGGCTGCGGGTAACACCAAGCCGGTCGCTTCGCTCTACCATCCCCCCTATCCCCCGGGCCCTCCCCTTTCCGGCAGCGCCCGGTCTGAAAAAAGCCGGGCCCGCCGCAGTCTCGGTTATGAGGGCGACGTGCCGGTGCTGCTTTTTTTCGGTTATGTGCGGCGCTACAAGGGGCTCGACCTCCTGCTTCGCGCGATGCCGGAAGTGCTTGCCGCTTTTCCCGATGCCAGGCTGCTGGTCGCCGGGCAGTTCTATGAACCCGAATCCGGCTACAGGGAGCTGATCGGGCGACTCGGCATAGCCGGAAGCGTTGACCTCCGTCCCGGCTACGCGAGCGACCGGGATACTGCCCGCTACTTCGCCGCAGCCGACGCCGCGGTGCTTCCGTACCGCCAGGCCTCGCAGTCCGGCGTGGTGCAGCTTGCCTACGGCTACGGCCTCCCGGTCATCGTCACCCCTGCAGGCGGGCTTGCCGCCGAGGTGGAACAGGGCCGGACGGGGTGGATTGCCGGGGCGATCACTCCGGAAGCCATCGCCGCCGCCGTGACCGGGTTTCTCCGCGACGAGGACCGCCCGGCAATGGAACAGGGGGTCAGGGAGTACGCAGGCGGGCACACGTGGGAGCGGTTTGCCGGCGAGGCGGCGAGCTTCATCCGCTCCGTGGCACACCGATGAACGCGCAGCCCCTGACCACGGTCATCGTCCTGAACTGGAACGGAAAGGACGACCTGCTCCGGTGCATCGGGTCGCTCGATCCCCTGCTTTCGGAACAATTCTCGGTGCTCGTGGTCGATAACGGATCGACGGACGGTTCGACGGATGCGCTCCGGCAGCGCTTTCCCGGCGTGGAGGTGCTTGCGCTCGAAGGCAACCTCGGCTATGCGGGGGGCAACAACGCCGGGTTCCGCCATGCCATGCAGAAGAAACCCGAGTACGTGGTGTTCCTCAACAACGATACCGTCGTCGCGCCGGACGCCGTTGCCGGGCTGACAGCGGTACTGCGGGACGACTCCGAAGCAGGCATTGCCGTGCCTGAAATATTGTATATGGATGACCCCGACCGGATATGGTACGCCGGCGGCGAGGTGCGGCTCGGTCTCGGACTGGTGCGTCATGTGGGGATCAGGGAGCTTTACGGCCCGGCATACGCCCGCCGGGGGGAGACCGGGTACGCCACGGGGTGCTGTTTCGCCATGCGGTCTGCGGATTTTCTTGCGCTCGGCGGTTTCGACGAGCGGTTCGGCATGTACTGCGAGGATGTGGACCTCTCGCTGCGCGTGCGGCGATCGGGGATGCGTATCGTCTACGAACCGGCGGCGCGGGTGTGGCACAGGGTGTCGGCCTCCTACGGCAGCGCTCTGCACCCCCGCAAACTGCAGGCAAAGAGCCGGGCCATGTTTCGTCTGATGGCTAAACACCGGGCATGGAGCGGAGTGCTGCTCTATCCCTTTGTCCTGGCGGCACAGGCGGCGCAGGCGCTTCCGCGCCTTTTCGGCAGTGGAGGCCGCTCATGAACCGGCGCGGCGTCGGGATGACCTCCTCGGCAACCCGCGATCTGGTCTGGTTTTCGGAGGTGCAGTGGGACTTCCTCTCCACCCGCAAGCAGCGGCTGCTGCAGCGGTTCTCGCCGCGCTGGCGCATCCTCTTCGTCGAACCTTACGCCCTCGGACGAAGCGCGCACTGGCTTCCCGTGACGCGGGGCAACGTCACCGTGGTCACCGTGCCCTTCCTGAAAACCGTGCCGTACCGCATCGGGCGGCTGCTCGACGTCGCGCTCCTGCGTAACGCGGTCGCCTCAGCCGGTGAACTCATCCTGCGATTCTGGCTGCGGAGGCTCGGTTTCGCTTCGCGCGAACGCATCGTCGGCCTCAGCAACGTGTACTGGGGGAGGGTTGCGGCACGGATGCCGTGCGCCCTTCGCTTCTACGACGCCAACGACGACCACCTCGCCTTTCCCGGTTCGCCTTCGTGGCTGCCGGGCTACCAGTCCCGATATCTCGAACGGTGCGGCCTCCTCTTTTCGGTCAGTCCGGAGCTGACGGCAAGGCTTCCGCTCCCGTCAACCGTCCGCTGCATAGAGCTTGGCAACGGCGTCGAGTACGACCACTTCGCCACGCCTCTTCCGGATGCGCCGCCGGAGCTTGCCGCGTTCGCTGCCGAAGGCGGCCCGCTGCTCGGCTATGCCGGCGCGATGGACTGGGTCGATACGGAGCTGCTCCGGGAGACGGCCGCAGCCTGTCCGCACTGCCGGATCGCGCTGCTCGGCCCCGCCTACGACCGCACCTGGCGGGAGCGGAACCGGGCGCTTCTTGAACTGCCGAACGTGCACTGGTTCGGCAAGGTTGACTACCCTGAACTGCCCGCATGGGTGCAGCGCTTTGACCTCGCGCTCATGCCGCTGCTTTGCGATCCCCTCAAACGGGCTTCGCACCCCAACAAGCTCTACGAATATGCCGCGGCTGGCGTGCCGGTGCTGGCCATCGACTACTGCAGCGCGCTCGGCGCGGCCCGCGGGGTGATCCATATCGCAGGCAGTGCGGGCGAGTTCGTGGCCATGGTGCCCGAAGCGCTCCGCGACACACGCAGGGCGGAACGGCAGGCGTTCGCCAGTGAGCACAGCTGGGACGCGCTTGCCCTGCGGATGGAAGAGGAACTGCTTCGCGCTTCGGAAAGGGAGGCCGGATGAACAGGAACAGATCCTCGAGCCGGAACGCGCTCATCGCAGGGCAGGCAGGCATCTCCTACGGCGGATTCATTTTTGGCCAGGCCGTGCGCTTCGGTTTCAACATGGCGGTGGCCCGCATGCTCGGAGAGGAGTCGCTCGGCGTCTACGCCCTGGCGCTCGCCGTCATGCAGATCGTCGAGACCTTCGGCGTGGCGGGTTACGACGCCGCCGCGGTGCGTTACGTGAACATCTACCAGGCGGAAGGTCGCAAGGCATCGGACGCAGCGGGGCTCGCCATCCGCAGCGCGCTCCTCATGAGCCTCGTCCCGGCATTGCTCGTCATGCTCTTCTCCGCGCCACTCGCCCGGCTGCTGGGTGGTGGCGCTTCGCTTGACGTTGGAGGCAGCGCTCCGCTCGGGGGGGACGGCGGCGGCACGCTGCTGCACTTTGCGCTGCTTTCCTACGCCGTGGCCGTGCCCTTCAATGTGGCCGCCACGGTTGCAGGTCATGCGCTGCAGGGGCATCGCGATCTCGTGCCGAAAATCGTGGCCACGCAGATCATCGCACCCGTCGCAATGCTCGCCCTCACGCTGCTGCTCGCCTTTGCCGACGCTCCCGGCCCGGCGCTGCTCGTGCCCTATACGGCGGCCTCCGTGCTCTCCTGCCTCTGGATCTGGCGGCAGCTTCGCCTGAAAACCGGTACCGGCATAAGGGAGGTGCTCGGCGCGCCGGCCGACCGCCGGATGAAGGCCTTCGCCTTTCCGCTGCTCGGGGTCTCGCTTGTGAGCATGATCGCCTACTGGCTCGACGTCCTCCTGCTCGGCATGCTCGGCGGTCCGGTACTCTCCGGCCTCTACCAGCCCGCCGCTCGCACCGCGGGACTGCTCAGGGCCGTGCTTCCGGCATTTTCCGGCATCGCCGCCCCGCTCGTCGCCGCCCTGCAGGCCGGGGACGAGAGCGCCGAAACCGGACGGCTCTACCGCCTCGTCACCCGATGGATGGTGCTTCTCGTCACCCCGGCAACGGTTTTTCTGATGGTGCTTCCCGAACCGGTGCTGCTGCTTTTCGGGCCCCGCTTTTCGGCCTCCGCTCCGGCGCTCGTGCTGCTTGCCGCCGCCGCGTTCGCCCAGGCGTTCGGCGGTATCGCCGGCACCGTGCTCTCCATGGCGGGCCACGGGCGCGTCACCTTTCTGAACGCGCTCGTCGGGTTTGCCGTGCAGGTGGCGCTCTCCGTGCTGCTCATTCCGCTCTACGGCACCGCCGGTGCGGCCGCGGCTTCGCTCGGCGCCATGCTGCTGCTCTCCGCGCTCAGGCTTCTGCAGGTCTCAAGGGTGCTCGGCGTCAGCTCCTTCTCCGGCGCGCTCTGGAAACCCGCGGCGGCAGGGGTCGGCACCGCAGTTCTGCTCTGGCTTTGCAGGCCGTGGCTGCTCGGGTTAGGTCCGGCGGCTTCGGCGCTCACCGGCGTCGTAATCGCTTCTGCCGGTTATCTCGCCCTTACGCTGCTGTTCAGGTTGGAAGCAGAGGATAGGGAGCTTATTTTAGGGAAGCACTAAAAAGCTATTGCGCAAACAAATTGCTGCGTTGGTCGGTGCTCGAAATCCTCATGTACTCCGTGTACACTCCGGTTTCTCCGCTCCGTCCGCCTTGCCCTTTGATCGCTCATCACACTTTTTAGTGGTTCCCTGTAGATTGATAGGTACTAACGTCGTTCCAAATCATAATGCCAGAAAAGTCAGCCAAGCAGCCCAAGCAGCTAAAGTCAGTAACGCCGGACAAGCCGGTTACGTCGCCACTGGGCGGGATCCCTGCGAAGAACGGGGTTCTGCCGTACGCCGCAGCCGCTGCGGCGTACCTGCTGCTTGCCCTTGCGCTCTACTACCAGCTCGTCTTCCTGCCGATGACGCTCTCCGCACCCGATTCGCTGGTGCCCCTGGCC